>NZ_JAYSGF010000016.1:0-96846 GCF_041912965.1 Chromobacterium sp.
CTACCGGTTTGGCTGCTACCGGTTTGGCTGCTACCGGTTTGGCTGCTACCGGTTTGGCTGCTACCGGTTTACTCGCCACAGGCTTAGCCGCTACCGGCTGACCTTGAACAGCACTCCGGCTTCGTCCCTTGGGCGCAGCCGGCAAGGCCGCGGGCTTTGCCTCCACAACCTTGGGAGCAGCCCCACGAGGCGAACTACCAGGACGTGCTCCAGCACTGCGGGCGGGAATCGACGACGCCGTAGAACGAACATCACCCTCTTTGATCAGCGCGAAGTCGACTTGCGCGCTTTCCAGGTTGGCGCTCATCACCTTGACCGTCAAAGTGTCGCCCAAGCGGTATTGCATGCCGCTCTTCTCGCCGACTATCGCCTGAATGTCTTTCTTGAAGTGGAAATAGTCCTTGCCAAGCTCGGAAATGTGCACCAGCCCTTCCACATACACATCATCCAGCAGTACAAAAACGCCAAAGCTGGTGACAGCGCTGATCTTGCCCTTGAAGACCTCGCCGATCTTGTCGCGCATATAGTAGGTCTTCAGCCAGGACTCCACGTCTCGGCTGGCATCGTCGGCGCGCCGCTCCGTCATCGAGCAATGCACCCCCAAAGCGGCCCACTTGCCAGGCTTGTACTTGCCGCCATTGAGTACCGCCTTGATCGAACGATGCACCAACAAATCGGGGTAACGGCGGATCGGCGAGGTGAAGTGCGCATAAGCTTCGTAAGCCAGGCCAAAGTGGCCGTTGTTGTCCGGCGTGTAAACCGCCTGCTGCATGGAACGCAGCAGCATGGTTTGCAATACCGGCGCATCCGGCCGTCCATGGATCTGCTCAGCCAGTTTGGCGTAGTCCTTGGCGGTGGGCTTGTCTCCGCCGCCCAAGCTCAAGCCAACCAGGCGTAGGTAGTTGCGCAGATTTTCCAGCTTTTCCTCGGTCGGTCCTTCGTGCACCCGATACAGCGCCTTGTGTCCGTTCTGTTCCAGGAAGTCGGCCGCGCAGACATTGGCCGCCAGCATGCATTCCTCGATCAGGCGGTGCGCGTCGTTGCGCACCACCGGCACGATGCGTTCGATCTTGCCCACATCGTTAAAGATCATCTGAGTTTCGGTGGAGTCGAACTCAATGGCGCCGCGCTGGCTGCGCGCGCCCAGCAAGACCTTGAACAAGGCATACAAGGTCTGGATCTGCGGCAACAAGGGATTGTCGCTGCCATTCTGAATCCAGTCCCATACTTGGGTATACGTCAGCCTGGCCTTGGACAACATCACCGCGGGATAGAACTGGTAACGCTTGACCACGCCCTTGGCGTTGATCTGCATATCGCAGACCATGCACATCCGTTCCACATCCGGGTTCAAGGAGCAGATGCCATTGGACAGCGCCTCCGGCAACATCGGAATCACCCGGCGCGGAAAATAAACCGAGGTACCGCGATTGATCGCTTCCTGATCCAGCGCATCGCCCGGTTGGACATAGAAGCTGACATCGGCAATGGCCACCACCAGGCGGAAGCCCTTGCCTTGCTTTTCCGCATAGACGGCATCGTCGAAATCACGCGCGGTCTCGCCATCTATGGTCACCAGCGGCAGCTCTCTCAGATCGACGCGATCCTTGGACCAATCCTTCTTGCGCACTTTCTTCGGCGTTGCCTTGGCCTGGGCCAACGCATCTTCGGGGAACTGGTGCGGCAGATCGTGCTTGCGCAGCGCGATTTCGATTTCCATGCCCGGATCGGCATAGTTGCCGAGCACTTCAATCACTTTGCCGATCGGCTGGCGATAAGCGTCCGGGTATTGGAGGATTTCCACCATCACCACTTGGCCGTCCCTGGCGCCGGCTTCGCCGCCCGGTTCGATCAAGATATCGTGATTCAGCTTCCGGTCCTCGGGCGTTACCACCCAAACACCGCGCACACGGTTGATGCGGCCGACCAGTTTGCTCACCACATGGTCGAGCACCTCGACGATCTTGCCCTCCTGGCGACCGCGGCGGTCGACGCCGGATGGCCGAACCATGACGCGATCGCCATGCATCGCCTTTTTCATTTCCCGCTCGGGCAGGAAGATATCTCCACCCTGCCCTTCGCCCTCATCTGGAATGGCAAAGCCATAGCCATCACGATGGCCCGATACCTTGCACTTGATCAGATCGAGTTTTTGCGCAACGCAAACCGCGCCTTTGCGATTGATGATGATTTCACCATCGCGTTCCATTGCGCGTAAACGGCGCTCGAAGTAAACCGATTCGGCGCGTTTAATCGATAACATGCGCGCTAATTCGTCAGGAAACAGCGGAATCCCTTGCTCTGCCAAAATCTGCAAAACGAATTCTCTGCTCGGCAAGGGATTGGAATATTTGAGTTTTTCCCGTTCCAGATGGGGGTCCTGTTCGCGCAGGGACAGGGATTTTTGTTTTTTTTGTATTCTAGCCATTGACACCCTCAAGAATATGTCTATAATTCGCATCTCGTTGCAGAGATGCAGCGAATAATACAGCAAAGCGAAGCCCAGGTGGCGGAATTGGTAGACGCACTAGGTTCAGGTCCTAGCGCCCGCAAGGGTGTGGAAGTTCGAGTCTTCTCTTGGGCACCAACAGTTTTCAGGTTTTTAGTCTTTTTGGACTAATACCCAGCAGTAATACAATCCAGGTTTATGCCCAGGTGGCGGAATTGGTAGACGCACTAGGTTCAGGTCCTAGCGCCCGCAAGGGTGTGGAAGTTCGAGTCTTCTCTTGGGCACCAATAAAACCCCGATGATCAATGATCATCGGGGTTTTTGCTTTTCCCCTACCCCGCCAGCGCCTCGCCGGAACGCCGATCCAGCCGCACGAACATCAACCCAGACAACATGGTCAGCACACCCATTACGACGAAGGCCCAGGCAAAGTCGCCAACCCCCAGTTGTTCATGACCACGCAGCGTCGCCACCCCTTGCACCACGAAAGCACCCACCGTCACCCCGAAGCCAGCGGCCAGTTGCTGCGCCACACCGGAGAGGCTGGTGGCATGGCTCATGCTGGCCGGCGTAACGTCGGCAAAAGAAATCGCATTGAGGCTGGTGAACTGCAGGGAACGCAGGCAACCGCCGAAGATAAACACCGCCAGCATCCAGACATAGCTTGGCGCTTCGTAGAACAGCGCATAGGCCGCAATGGACAGCCCTGCCAGCACGCTATTGACGATCAGCACCCGACGGAAACCAAAGCGCCGCAAGATGCGAGCCACTATGGTTTTCATGAAAATGGCGCCAACGGCGGTGGCGCAGGTCAGCAAACCAGATACGAAGGGACTAAAGCCCAAGCCCAGTTGCAGCATCAAGGGCAGCAGAAACGGCGTCGCTCCGATGCCGACCCGGAACATGAAGCCGCCAACCACACCGGCATGAAACGTCGGCAGACGCAATAAGGACAAATCCAGCAAGGGATGGACCGCCTTGCGGTAGTGCGCCAGATACAGCAATAGCAAGGCCATGCCCATGCCTCCCAGCGCGAGCGACCACCCGGTCGACACCAGATGCTTGCCCTCCGAGGCCAGACCCAACATCAGCAGCGACAAGCCCACTCCGGTCAACGCAAAGCCCGCCCAATCCAGCGGCGGCACCGCCTCGTCCCTCAAGTCTTCTATATGCCGGCGAGCCAGCCACCAGCCCAATACCCCGATGGGAATATTGATCAGAAAGATCCAGCGCCAATGAAAATAGGTACTGATGAACCCGCCCAGCGGTGGACCTATCACCGGCCCCAGCAAAGCCGGCACGGTCAGATAGCTGAGCGCGCGCACCAGATCCGCCTTGTCCGTGGTGCGCAGAATGACTAGCCGCCCCACCGGCACCATCATCGCGCCGCCCATGCCTTGTACGAAGCGCGCCAACACGAAGCTGCTCAAGGAAGCACTGACGACGCACAATAAAGAACCCAACACAAACACCACGATGGCTGAGCGGAAAATACGGCGCGCGCCAAAGCGATCGGCCATCCAGCCGCTAATGGGAATGAAGACCGCCAGACTCACCAGGTAAGAGGTCAAGGCCAGTTTCAGACCAATGGGATCGACGTGAAGATCATGTGCAATCGCCGGCAAGGACGTGGCAATCACGGTGGCGTCCATGTTCTCCATGAACAAGGCGGTGGCCACGATCAGGGGCGTGACCATGCCGGCGGCAAGCTTGAGCTGCATGATGATAGAATTTCGGAAAAACACAATCAGTGTAGCACCCGCCTCCGCCGCGACGAGCAGGCGGAGCGGCGCAAATGATGTCTAAACGTAAAGCGGCCTCGACCCGCCAAGGATCAAGCCAGCGGATGGCAAAACAGGCGCCGGCCATCCGCCGCGCTACGCTCCGCCAGTTCCAGCAAGGAAATCACTCGCCACGCCTCCCGCGCCGTCACCGGATTGGCGCGCTGACCGCGCGCGGCGCCGGCCACCGCGCGGTAATACTCGAGATAGTCCCCATCCGGTGCCGGCCGACGCTCGCCGACAGCCGGCGGCGGGCGGTACACGATGCCGGGTTCGGAATCATGGCCCCAGCCGCTTGACCCGGGACGCCCCCCGGCTTTCAAGAGCTCTTCCTGAGTATCCAGACCAAACTTCACATAACTGGCACTGGCGCCATGCAGGCTGAAACGCGGTGCCCCGCCGCTCACCAGGCAGGAACCATGCAATATTGCCTGGTATTTTCCGTACCCCAGCTGCACATGAAAGTAATCCGTCGCCTGCGCGCCGGCTCTCTGCCGGGATAAGTGCGCATAAATCGTCTGCGGCCAGCCCAGCAGCAGCAAGGCCTGGTCCAGCAGATGCGGCCCCAGGTCATACCACAGCCCCGCTCCAGGCTCATCCTGCTCGCGCCAGCGCGCGCGCACTTCTGGCCGATAGCGGTCGAAATGGGACTCGAAATGACTGAGAGCACCCAATTCGCCACTGGCCAGCAAGGCTTGCAGCGCCAGAAAGTCTGAGTCCCAGCGCCTGTTATGAAATACCGACAACAATGGACTACCCGTCCGCTCGGCCAACAAGCACAGTTCACGCGCCTGCTCCGACGCAACCGTGAACGGCTTGTCCACCACCACGTGCTTGCCAGCGAGCAAAGCCGCGCGCGCCTGCGGATAATGCTGCTGGTTGGGACTGGCGATAACGACCATATCAATCGCCGGATCGGTCAAGGCCTGCTCCAAGCTGGCCAACACCGGCAGTTGTGGCCAGTCGGCCTGAACCGCGTCCGGCCGGCTGCTGACCACGGCGGCCAGTCTCAGCTCGGGGACGGCGGCAATCAAAGGCGCGTGAAAAGTCTTGCCGGCATAGCCATAACCAACCAGGGCGACATTCAAAGGTTGCATGTTTTCGCTTTCCGTAACGATTTCGCAAACAGTCTACGCTGGCCGCGGACATGAAAAAACCCGCCGGTTAAGGCGGGTTTTCCTCCAGGACTGCAAGCAGGCTTACAGACCGTAGGGGTGACGCATCACGATGGTTTCTTCGCGATCCGGACCGGTGGAGATGATGTCCACCGGAGCGCCGCACACTTCGGCGATGCGGGTCAGATAGGCCTGGGCATTGGCAGGCAGATCTTCCCAGCGCTTGGCGCCGAAAGTGCTTTCAGTCCAGCCCGGCATGGTTTCGTACACCGGCACGCACTTGCTGACCGCGTCGGAACCGAAGGGCAGGATGTCCACTTTCTCGCCGTCCAGGGTATAGCCCACGCACAGCTTGATTTCTTCCAGACCATCCATCACGTCCAGCTTGGTCACGCACAGGCCGGACACGCCGTTGATCTGAATGGAGCGCTTGAGCGCGGCGGCGTCAAACCAACCACAGCGGCGCGGACGGCCGGTCACCGAGCCGAACTCGTTGCCGCGCTTGGCCAGGAACATGCCGATTTCGTTTTCCTGCTCGGTCGGGAACGGGCCGGAACCCACGCGAGTGGTGTAACCCTTGACGATGCCCAGCACGTAGTTAAGCATCTGCGGCGCCACGCCGGCGCCCGGAGCGGCCGCGCCGGCCACGCAGTTGGACGAAGTCACGTACGGATAAGTACCGTGGTCGATGTCCAGCAAAGTGCCTTGCGCGCCCTCGAACAGCAGCGGAATGTCCGCCTGGTTCATGTCGTACAGAGTGCGGGACACATCGGCCACCATCGGCTTGATGCGCTCGGCCAGTTTCAGGGTGTCGGCCAGGATCACGTCAAAGCTTACCGGCTCAGCCTGGAACAGCTTGGTCAGCATGAAGTTGTAGTACTCGACGTTTTCCTTCAGCTTCTCGGCAAAGCGGGCAGTGTCGAACAGATCGATCACCTTCAGCGCGCGACGCGCTACCTTGTCTTCGTAGCAAGGGCCGATGCCGCGACCGGTGGTGCCGATCTTGCCGGCGCCCTTGGCCGCTTCGCGCGCCTGGTCCAGAGCAACGTGGTAAGGCAGGATCAGCGGGCAGCCTTCGGAAATCTTCAGGCGAGCGGCAACGTTCACGCCTGCGGTTTCCAGCTCGTCGATCTCTTTGAGCAAGGCCTCCGGGGACAGCACCACACCATTGCCGATGAAGCACTCGACATCATCGCGCAGAATGCCGGACGGGATCAGACGCAGCACGGTTTTCTTGCCGCCGACCACCAGAGTGTGACCCGCGTTGTGGCCGCCCTGGAAGCGAACCACCGCACGCGCGTGGTCGGTCAGCCAGTCAACGATCTTGCCCTTGCCTTCATCACCCCACTGGGTACCGATCACGACAACGTTCTTGGACATTGGAAAAAACCTCTTCTTCAGTCAGATTCAAAAATCAGTTAAATGAAACCACTTGCCAACCCGAGCCATCCGGAGTCAGCTCGCGATCGCAATTCAGTGCCTGGGCCGACTCGCCCAGGTAATCAATCACCACCATTTCGCCGGCGGCGCGCAAGCGCACCACCTCGGCCCGCGCCTGCGGCCAGTGCTTGGCGGCCAGGCGAATGCCCCTGACCGAGCCTTGCTCCGGCAGGATGCGGATCAGATCGCGCAAATCCAGGCTGAAACCGGTGGCCGGACGAGCGCGGCCGAAACGCCGGCCGACATTGTCGTAACGGCCGCCTCGCGCCAATTCCTCGGCCCAGCCTTCGGCGTAGGCCGCGAACAGCAGGCCATTGTGATACTGGGTGCCACGCAGCTCGGTCAGATCAAAGCTCAGGGCCACGCGACCCTCCAGCGCCTTGGCCACCGCGGACAACTGCATCAGGCCCAGCTCCACTTCCGGCAGCGATGGCAGGCAGGAGCGCGCGCGCTCCAGGCCAGCTATCGGGCCATATAATTCAGGCAGCGCCAGGAAAGCGCTGCGATACGGCTCGGCGACATCGCGCACCAGCTCGCGGATGCTGGCCACGTCCTTGCTCTGCAACTTGGCGAACAAGGCGCGGCTAGTCTCGCTGGACAGGCCCGCCGCGGCAGAAAGCCCGCGATAAATGGCCATATGACCGATATCCAGTCGTACCCCACTCACCCCGGCGCGCTCCAGCGTCGCCAGCATCAATTCTATGACTTCCAGATCCGCCTCGATGCCGGCATAACCGTAAAGCTCCGCCCCCACCTGCATCGGCTCGCGGGAACCGGTGGCGCCATCCGGACGGGTGTGCACCACGCTGCCGGCATAGCACAGCCGGGTCACTCCGGTACGCTCGCCCAGCAGATGCGCGTCGATGCGCGACACCTGCGGCGTGATGTCGGCGCGCAGGCCCATCTGCCGGCCGGACAGATAATCGTCCAACTTGAAGGTTTTCAACCCCAAGGAGGCATCCTCCTCGCTCACCAGCGAGTCGATGTATTCGACCATAGGCGGCAGCACCAGCTCGTAACCCGCCACGCGAAAGCCTTCCAGCATCGCCGCCTTGGCGGACTCCACCTGGCGCGCGGTGGCGGGCAGGATATCCGCGATATACTCCGGTAACAGCCAATTGCGCATGATTCTTTTCAACAGAATAAAAGGCGGGAAGCATCCCGCCTTGTTATCAGCAAACTGGCCAGGTCGCCCCGGCCAGTGTTCCATTACTCGATTGTCCTGCGCGGCTTCCGCCGCCGCTTACTTGCTCTTGCCTGCTCCGGACTGCGGGTTCTTGAAGTACTTGAAGAACTCGCTGCTCGGCTCCAGCACCAGCACGTCGCTCTTGTTCTTGAACGACTCCTTGTAGGCATCCATGCTGCGCCAGAACGCATAGAAGTCCGGGTTCTTGCCATAGGCCTCGGCGTAAATCGCCGCCGCCTTGGCATCGCCCTTGCCCTTCAGGTCCTGGGCCTGGCGATACGCTTCAGCCAGGATCACTTCGCGCTGCTTGTCCGCTTCGGCGCGGATGCGTTCCGCGTCGGCGGCGCCTTCGCTGCGCAACTGGCTGGCGACGGTGCGACGCTCGGACTGCATGCGATCAAAGACCGAACTGCTTATTTTATCCGGAAAATCGACTCGTTTTAAGCGTACGTCGAGAATTTCTACCCCTATTTTACGCGCATCCGCGTCCGCGCGCTTGCGAACCGTGTCCATGACCTGGTCGCGCTTGCCGGAAATGACGTCGGCAACCATCTTTTGGCCGAATTCAGCGCGCAAACCGTCGTTGATGGTTTGTTTCAATCGCGCCACAGCGGCGGCCTCGGAACCCACGCTCTTGTAAAACTGCTCAACGTCCACCACGCGCCACTTGACGAAGCTGTCCACCAGCACGTTCTTCTTCTCGCGGGTATTGAACAGTTCCGGCGCTTCAGCGTCTATGGTCTGTACCCGGCGATCGAAATAACGCACGTTCTGCAGCAGCGGCACCTTGAACTGTATGCCCGGCTCCTTGATGATGCGCACCACTTCGCCAAACTGGAAAACCAGCGCGTACTGGCGCTGATCCACGGTGAACAGCGACAGGCTGGCAACAAATAGCACACCGGCTATGGCTACAACAGTCGGAATCAGTCTATCCATTGCTTATCGCTCCGCCCCAAAAAAATCACGTCCGCGAGTTACGTCCCGCCCTCCTTTGCCGGCACCGGCCGGTGCAGCCGGCGCCGCCTGTTCCGCGGCTTGCGGCGCGGCACTGGCGGCGGGCGCTGCTGCGGACGCACCCGGGTTGCTCTGCTGAATCAACTTGTCCAGCGGCAGGTACAGCAGGTTGTTACCGCCCTTCTGATCCACCACCACCTTGGTGGTGCTGCTCATGATTTGCTGCATCATGTCCAGGTAGAGGCGGTCACGCATGACCTTGGGCGCTTTGTTGTATTCGGACAACACTTGTTTGAAACGCGACGCATCGCCTTCGGCGCGGGAGACGACTTTCTGCTCATAGGCTTCTGCTTCCTGCTGCAGGCGCGCGGCCAAGCCTTGCGCCTTGGGCAAGACCTCATTGGCGTAGGCCAGGCCTTCGTTGCGCAGCTTGTCCTTATCCTGACCGGCCTTCACCGCGTCGTCGAACGCCGCCAGCACCTGCTCGGGCGGCTGCACCGCATTGATGTTGACCTTGGCGATACGTATGCCCAACGAATAACGATCCAGCACCTCCTGGATCAGCTTCTGGGTTTCCACCGCGATCTGAGCGCGGCCTTCGTTCAGCACGAAATCGACCTTGTTGCGGCCCACTACTTCGCGGATCGCGGTTTCGGTCGCCTGCTTGACGATGTCCTTGGCGTCTCGCTCGCGCGAGGCGTTGTTGAACAGGAAGGCGCGCGCATCCTTGATGTCGTATTGCACCGACAGCTGCACATCGATGATGTTCTGATCGGAGGTCAGCATCAGCGACTCCTCCGCCACCCGCGTTTGGGCGGTATTGCGGTAGCCCACTTCCACGCTGCGCACTTCGGTCAGGTTGACGATCTCGACCTTTTCAAACGGGAACGGCGCGTGCCATTGCAGGCCCGGTTCGGTCACCCGGTTGAAGCTGCCCAGGCGCAATACCACGCCCTGCTCGCGCGCGTCCACCACGTAGAAGCCGCTGGCCAGCCACAAGGCCGCCAGCACACCGACCACGGCCACGACGCCGCCCTTGAACGGCGGCTTGGCGTTGGCCGAGCCGGATCCGCCGGCGCCGCCATTGCCTTTGGCGCCTAGCAGTCGCGATAGCTTCTGGTTGAGGTTGCGGAATACTTCGTCGAGGTCCGGCGGCCCTTCATTGCCTCGGCGGCCCCGGTTAGGGTCATTCTGCGACATGCTCGTAATAGTCTTTATGGTTGTTTTGGGAAGGTTGCACGCATTCGGCAACCGCGGTTCGCAAGAGTTCCAGGCCGGCGCCGGTCAAAGCCGAAACCCGCACCGAAACCGGACGGCCGGCGGCGTCGCGCTCAATTTCCGGCTCCATCGCGCGTAGATCGCACTTATTCCAAACCAGCAGCTGCGGAATGCCGTCGGCGCCGATCTCGGCCAGCACCTTGTTGACCTCCTCGATCTGCACATCGCGCATATCGCTGGAGCAATCCACCACGTGCAGCAGCAAGTCCGCCTGCACCGTTTCCTCCAGGGTGGCGCGGAAGGCCGCCACCAGGGTATGCGGCAAATCACGGATGAAGCCCACGGTATCAGAAATGACGATGGAGGTCTGGTGATTCAGGAACAGCTTGCGGCTGGTGGTGTCCAGCGTGGCGAACAATTGGTCCGCCGCATAGATGCGCGCCTTGGTCAAGGCATTGAACAGGGTGGACTTGCCGGCATTGGTGTAACCGACAATGGACACCGAGGCGATGCCGGCGCGCCCGCGCCCCTTGCGCTGGGTATGGCGCTGCTTCTGCACTTGCGCCAATCGCTCTTTCAACGCCTTGACGCGGATGCCGAGCAGGCGGCGGTCGGTTTCAAGCTGGGTTTCGCCGGGACCGCGCAGGCCGATACCGCCCTTCTGTCGCTCCAGGTGGGTCCAGCCGCGCACTAGGCGGGTGGACATATGCGACAGCTGCGCCAGTTCGACTTGCAGCTTGCCTTCGTGGCTGCGCGCGCGCTGCGCGAAAATATCCAGGATCAGGCTGTTGCGGTCTATGACGCGGCATTGCAGCGCACGCTCCAGATTGCGCTCCTGACCCGGCGCCAACGCATGGTTGAATATCACTACATTGGCATCAGTGGCGCGCACCAGCAGGCCGACTTCCTCGACCTTGCCCTTGCCGGCGAACAAGGCGGCATCCGGTCGCTGGCGCTTGCCCTGCACGATGCCCATCACTTCAACGCCGGCGCTCTTGACCAGCTCGGCGCACTCGGCAATGTTTTCCTGGTAGTCGGCATCTCCAAAATCCAGGCAGACCAGCACCGCCTGGTCGCCTAAGTCGGGACGATCAAACACTATTTGAAAACCATAGTTGGGGCGCAAAAGACAAAAGGCCGACAAGCCGCGCCAACTTGGCGCGGCCGATCGGCCCGGTCACAAACACAGCAACGCTTTAGGCGTCTTGCTGCTCCTGTTTTTGCACCGGGTGTTCATGGGGAAGATTGACCGGACGGGCAGGCACGACGGTGGAAATGGCGTGTTTGTACACCATCTGGGTCACCGTGTTTTTCAGCAACACCACGTACTGGTCAAAGGATTCTACCTGACCCTGAAGTTTGATACCGTTGACCAGGTAGATGGACACCGGCACATGTTCCTTACGCAGGATGTTCAGGAACGGGTCTTGTAACATTTGCCCTTTAGAGCTCATTCGTTATTCTCCGAATCGTTGATTGTTGTATTAACTGAACCTTACAGCCCGGTTGTCTGCTTATTATTAGCAGAAAACATCCCGGCGTACTATTTTTTACTGCTGCTGCCCTTGCCGCTCTTGCCGTAACGCACTTCTTTTTCGCGTCCGCGCATCTTGGACATCGGCTTGGGCTTGGCGCGGGACTTCTCCTTGCCGTCGTCGTTGTCGAACGGATTGTCCGAAGACTTGTACTGCACGCGCAGCGGCGTGCCCTGCAGCTTGAACACTTTCCGGAAAGTATGTTCCAGATAGCGGGTATAACTGTTCGGCACCGCGTCCAAGGCATTGCCGTGCACTACGATGATGGGCGGGTTCTGCCCACCTTGGTGCGCGTAGCGCATCTTGGGGCGGATCAGCCCGGAGCGCGGCGGTTGCTGACGTTCCAGCGCCACTTGCAGTACCCGGGTCAGCTTGGGCGTCGCCAGCTTGGCCATCGCAGCCCGATAAGCCTCGTCGATGGACTTGAACAAGTCTGCCACGCCGCGGCCTTCAATGGCGGAGATGTAATGGAACTTTGCAAAGTCGAGGAAGTTCAGCTTGCGCGCGATCTCGCGGCGCACTGTTTCCTTCTGCTCGCCATCCAGGTTCTCCCATTTGTTCACCGCCACCACCAGAGCCCGACCCGCTTCCAGCGCGAAACCGGCGATGGTGGCGTCCTGCTCGGAAATATCCAATTGGGCGTCCAGCACCAGCACCGCCACATTGGCGTCTTCGATCGCCTTCATGGTCTTGATCACCGAGAACTTTTCCAGCATCTCGCTGACCTTGGCCCGGCGACGCACGCCCGCGGTATCAATGATGGTGTAAGTATGGCCATCTCGCTCAAAATCAATATATATGCTGTCGCGAGTGGTGCCGGCCTGGTCGAAGGCGATCACGCGCTCTTCGCCCAGGATGGCATTGACCAGGGTGGACTTGCCGACATTGGGACGGCCGATCACCGCGAACTTGGGATGGCGCGAGGCTTCTTCTTCCACTTCATCCGGAAAGTCGGCCAGCACCAGTTCCATCAATTCGCGCACGCCATCGCCATGAGCGGCGGAGATCACCAGCGGCTCGCCCAGCGCCAGTTCATGGAACTCGGCGCCGGCGATCGCGTGGCGCATGCCTTCCGCCTTGTTGACGGCGAGGAAGACCGGCCGCTGCAGCTGTCGCAGGCGATTGGCGATGATTTTGTCTTGCGGGGTCAGGCCATTGCGGCCATCCACCAGGAACACCACGGCGTCGGCTTCATCCACGGCCTGCAGGGTCTGCTTGGCCATTTCGAACAGAATGCCTTCGTCCACCACCGGCTCGAAGCCGCCGGTATCCACCACCAGGTACGGTTTTTCGCCGACGCGGCCTTGGCCATAATGGCGGTCGCGCGTCAGGCCCGGCTGGTCGGCGACCAGGGCGTCACGGCTGCGGGTCAGCCGGTTGAATAAGGTCGACTTGCCCACATTGGGGCGGCCGACCAGAGCTACGGTAGGTTTCATGAATACTGCTTTATTATCCCAAAGTCAGCAGCGCCAGGCGGCCGTCCTTGCCTTGCATCAAGGCGGACGAACCCAGCGATACCGGTTGATTGGCCAGGCCGGACCCGACCTTGACTCGGCCCACGATGCTGCCGCTCTCATTGGATAGCAGATGGGCGTAACCTTCGCCATCTCCAACCAGCACGAAGCGGCCCAACAGCGCGGGTCCGGTGACGTCCCGATATTTCAGGTCGTCGGTTTTCCAGAGATTGCGGCCGGTGCCGCGATCAAACGCCCACACCGAACCATCTTCCGCGGTCACGTAGACATTGCGGCCATCCACGGCCAGGCCGCGGCTGGAAGAAATCTCACGCGCCCACAGCAGATTGCCGGAACGCGCCTCGAAGCAAGCCACGCGCCCCTGGTAGGCGACGGCGCATACCTGGCCGCCGTCGAACACCGGCCGCGAGGTCACATCGGTCATGCGCTCCAACTCGGTGGCGCCGCGCGGATTGGCCACCGCGCCCTGCCACAGCGGATTGCCGGTTTGCGGATTGATGATGTCGAGACGGCCGCCGGCCTGCCCCACCATCACCGCTTCCTTGCCCACCGCCTGCATCGAACCATTATTGCGCACGGTCAGCTGTGGCAGCACATTGCCGCTGGACCACAGTTGCTTGCCGCCTTCGGCCAGGGAGAAGCCGGTCAGCCGCGCGTCGTTGGTACGCACCAGCACCATGTCGCCGGCCACTTGCGGAGCTTCCAACATCAAACTGGTCAGCGGCTGTTGCCACAATACCTTGCCGCTGGCACGCTCCACGGCCAGCAGCTTGGCGTCCTGGGTACCCACCAGTACCGTGTCGCCGGCCACGGCCACACCGGCGCTCAACTTGCGCTTGAGATCCACATCGGCGCTGACGCGACCGCTGAGCGCGTCTATGCTGCGCACGCGGCCGTCGGCGTCGGCGCTCACCACCAGGCCGTTGGCGTAGACCGGCAGGAAACCTGCGGCCGGCGCAGCCTGGCCCGCGGTCCATTTGACCTCCAGCCCCTGCAAGGGCTTGATCGTGACCAGCGGCGTGGGCTTGAACTGGCTATTGCTCTCAAACCAGCTGGCGCAGCCGGCCAGCAAGGAAGTGGACAGCACAGCGGTAAGCAACAATTGGCGGCGCATGCGATCAGCCTCCCAGCGCGTCGAGTTTGGTCTGGATGAACTGGCGGTTCGGAGAGTCGCCCACCAGTTTGGCCAAAGCAGATTTATAGGCGTCGCGCGCGGCGGCGGCATCGCCCTTGGCGACCAGCACATCGCCCTTCAAATCCAGGAACAGCGCGTCAAAACCAGCCGGATGCTCCTTGTTCAGTTCCGCAATCGCCGCGTCGTAGGTTTTCTGATCCAGCAGCAACGAGGCCAGACGCAGGCGGGCGATGGCGCTCACCGATACATCCTTGCTATTGGCCAGCACCCATTCCAGCTGGCTCTTGGCCAGCACGAGATCGCTTTTGTCGAAAGCGGCCTTGGCCAGGATCAGCGAACCGCGGGCGGCGTATGCCGTGGAGCCGAAGTCGTTCTGCAGCAGAGTGACCGCCGACTTCAGTTTGGCGATGTCCTTGGCCGTCACCGCCGCATCCACGTTCTCGTAAGCGGCGGCGGCTTTTTGCGCCTGGTCTTCCTGGTAGTAGCGATAACCCTTGAAACCCAGGTAGGCGATCGCAGACGCGGCCAGCACGCCGGCAATCAGCTTGCCCCACTGCTGCCAGAAGGCCTTGATCGAATCAATCTGTTCTTGTTCCTGCAAGTCGAACGCCATTGCGCCCCTCTCCCTTAAGCTTTCAGCGAGGTCAACACGGCGGCTACCGCATCCGCCGCCACGGTTTGTTGCTCGATCTCGGCGCGCAGCGCCTTGATCACCGCCTGACCAGTTTTGATTTCATTCTCGCCGACGATGACGGCGAACTGCGCGCCGCAGCCATCGGCTTTTTTCATTTGCGACTTGAAACTGCCCTCGCCCAAGTGCTGCACCACGGATAGGCCAGCGGCGCGCAGGCTTTGCGCCAGCTTCATCGCATACAAGGCCGCGCCTTCGCCCTGGTTCACCAGGTAGACATCGACACTGCGCTGCGCCGGCAGCAGTTGCTTGTCCTGCAGCAACAGCACCACGCGCTCCAAGCCCATGCCAAAACCGATGCCGGCAGCGGGCTTGCCGCCCAGTTGCTCGATCAGACCATCGTAACGACCGCCGGCGCAAACGGTGCCTTGCGCGCCCAGCTCATTGGTCACCCATTCGAACACCGACTGATTGTAGTAGTCGAGCCCGCGCACCAGCCGCGGGTTCTCGACGAAGTCGACGCCCAGTTCGCGGATCATCGCCTTCCAACCTTCGTAATGCGCGCGCGACGCTTCGCCCAGGTAGTCGGACAACTTGGGCGCTCCATCGGCCATCTGTTGCAGCGCCGGGTTCTTGGTGTCCAACACCCGCAGCGGGTTGCTGTACATGCGGCGCTTGCCGTCTTCGTCCAGGATGTCCACATGCTGCTCAAGATAGGTGATCAGCGCCTGGCGATGAGCTGCGCGTTCTTCCTGATTGCCCAGCGAGTTGATTTCCAGACGCACATACTGGGACAGGCCCAGACGACGCCACAAGTCCGCGGTCATCGCGATGATTTCGGCGTCGATGTCCGGACCGGCGAAACCCAGCGCTTCCACGCCCATTTGATGGAACTGACGATAGCGGCCCTTCTGCGGACGCTCATGGCGGAACATCGGCCCCATATACCATAGTTTCTGGGTGGCATTGTACAGAAGGTTGTGCTCGACCACCGCGCGCAGGGTGCCGGCGGTGCCTTCGGGGCGCAAGGTCAGGCTGTCGCCGTTCAGGCTGTCGATAAAGGTGTACATCTCCTTCTCCACCACATCGGTGACTTCGCCGATGGCGCGGACGAAGAGCGGGGTGGTTTCGACAATGGGAGTGCGGATGTTCTGGTAGCCGTAGTCGGCCAGCAGCTCGCGCAGCTTGCCTTCAAAGAACTCCCACTGATAGGACTCGGCCGGCAGCACGTCATTCATGCCTTTGACCGCTTGATATTTTTGTGCCATTGCTTGTTTTCTTGTATATCGCTTGAATCAGTGCCCGGTCATTGCGCCAAACGCGCTCAAACGCCTACCGGACGAATCGGGATGGTACGGCTGCCGCCCTCGCGACGCTTGGCGCCGCCCTCGCCGTAGCGGCTTTCCACATAGCGATCAACCAGGGCCGTGAACTCGGCGGCGATGTTGTCGCCCTTGAGGGTAACATCCTTTTGGCCGTCGACGTAAACCGGCGCCACCGGCACTTCGCCGGTGCCGGGCAGCGAGATGCCGATATCGGCCAGCTTGCTTTCCCCCGGGCCGTTGACCACGCAGCCCATCACCGCCACCTTCATGTCCTCCACGCCCGGATATTGCAAACGCCACACCGGCATCTGCGTGCGCAGATGGTTCTGGATCTGATCCGCCAGTTCCTGAAAGAAGGTGCTGGTGGTACGGCCGCAGCCCGGACAAGCGGTCACCAGCGGGGTAAAGCTGCGCAGGCCCATGGTTTGCAGCAGTTCCTGCGCCACCACCACTTCCTTGGTGCGCGCCTCGCCCGGCTGCGGCGTCAGCGAGATGCGGATGGTGTCGCCTATGCCTTGCTGCAGCAAGATCGCCAGCGCGGCGCTGGACGCGACGATGCCTTTCGAGCCCATGCCGGCCTCAGTCAGGCCCAGGTGTAGCGGGAAATTGCAGCGGCTGCCCAGGTCGCGGTATACGGTAATCAGATCCTGCACATTGCTGACCTTGCAGGACAGCAGGATCTGCTCGGCCGGCAGGCCCAACTCCATCGCCTTGTCGGCGGACTCCAGCGCGGAAACGATCAAGGCCTCGCGCATCAGTTGCTCCAGGGGCAAGGGCTGGGCGACGCGATTGTTGGCGTCCATCATCCGCGCCAGCAAGGCCTGGTCCAGGCTGCCCCAGTTAACGCCGATGCGCACCGGTTTGCCGTGCTCGATGGCGGTGCGGATCATGAAGGCGAATTTGTCGTCGCCCTTGGCGCCCTTGCCGACATTGCCCGGATTGATCCGGTACTTGGCCAGCGCGCGCGCGCAATCCGGATACTCTCTCAGCAGGCGATCGCCATTGAAATGGAAATCGCCGACCAAGGGAACCGCACAGCCGGCGTCGTCCAGGCGCTGACGGATTTCCGCCACCTTGGCCGCCGCCTCCGGCGAATTGACGGTAATGCGCACCAGCTCCGAACCGGCCTCGGCCAGTTCCATCACCTGCCGCACCGTGGCCGCCACATCGGCGGTATCGGTATTGGTCATCGACTGCACCACCACCGGCGCGTCCGAACCTACAATGACATGCCCCACCCTAGCCTGCAGAGTGGGGCGTCGCGCGATGTTCACGCTATCCATTCGCTACCTTGAATTACTTGAGTTCCAGCTTTGCCGTGGTGCCGCGGATCTTGTCCGAGAGGTCCACCGCTTGGCCATTGAAATTCACCGCCACTTGCGCGGCATTGCCGATCACCAGCTTGAACGGTGGCGTGCCGACCGCTTCCTGGGTGCTGCCCGGCTGCAGCGTCTGGAACACCAGCTTTTTGCCGGTGGCATCCACTACCGACACCCAGGCCTCGGCGTCCTTGACCGTCAGCACCAGCTTGCCGCTGGCCGCCGCCGCGGCGCTGGCCTGTGGCTTGGCCGCCGGCGGCGCCGACTGGACGGGCGCGCTGGCCGCGTTGACGATTTTCACCGCCTGCGGCGCTGAGGCCGGAACCGCTACTGGCGCGACTACCGGCGTGGACGCCGGCGCGTCGATCGCCAACATCGGAGCGGAGGCCTCGCCGGATGGCGCGGAGGCCAGTTCGCTAGCCAACGGGACAGAGGACTCGCCTCCCGCTTGTCGGCTGTCGCTTTCGTGATTGCTGGCCAGCCAGGCCACGCCGCCGCCCAAAGCCGCCAGCACCAGCAAAGCGATGATCCATTTCCCAGACGATCCGCCACCACCCGAAGACTCCAGCGTTTCCGTCGGTTGCGGCTGACTATCGTGACCACCATCACGCACCAGGTTGGCGACGTCGTTGACCGCGGAAGGAAATTGCCTATCCAGCGCGTGCATCAACGGCTCGGGGTCGATCTGCAGAAAGCGGGCATAGTTGCGCACGAAGCCGCGCACAAAGGTTGCGCCCGGCAAAATCGCAAAATCGTCGCGTTCAATCGCCTCCAATTGCCGCATCGACAATTTCAAGCGATCCGCGACCTCCCCCAAACCCATGCCAGCCGCTTCGCGAGCGGCTTTCAGCCGAGCGCCGACGCGCGCGTCCGCCGGCTGTCCCTGTTGTTCGAATTGTTGCTCCATCCTCAGCTTCCACTCAACAGCAGTTGTGTTTCTTTGGAATCCGGATAGCGGTTCTTGAGCGCGGCGGAACTTTCACTTTCCAAAACCCTGTTGCCGCTGGCACGCCCAATCTGCACCCCAAGCCATAAGTCGTCGGCTTGCAGCGCAGCTCCCTTGCCCATCCGTTCGAAATAGAAAGCAGCCAATTTGGCATTACCCAGCCCAAGATGCAACTGTGCTAATTCCCGCAACGCCGGCGCGAAATTGGGCACGGCGCGCAGTGCCGCCAGCAAATAATCATTGGCTTGTTCCTTATTGCCCATCTTGGCGCTGCAGTGCCCCAAATTCAAATAAGCGGTTTGCGGCGAATCATACAGCGGGTTGGCCAGCGCTTTCTGAAAATAGGACAAGGAATCTTGGGGCCGGTTTCGATCACACAGGAACAAACCGTAATTATTATTGGCCTCGGGACTGCTGGGATCCAGTTGCAGGGCCTTGAGGTAATTGGCCTCCGCCGGCCCATCCTCGCGCAACAGGGTCAGCACATAGGCCCGCGACACATAGGCGGGCACATAGGCCGCATCCGCGGCCACGGCCTGATCCGCCGTTTCGAGCGCCACTTTGTAATTGCCGATCTTGGCGTATTCGACGGCCAGCTGGCTGCGTATCGTCGCCAGTTCGCGCGAGGTGCCGGGATCGGCGGCAAATGCGGTTGAACTTGCAGCCATCCATAAGCAGGCCATCAACCCCATTTGCCGTATCGTCATTGCTTGTTGTCCTCTACGATCTGCATCCACTTGGCCTGACGGCGGGTCTTGTCCATCACCTGGCCGGCCAACTGGCCACAGGCGGCGTCGATGTCGTCGCCACGGGTTTTCCGCACCGTCACCACATAACCGCGTTCCTGCAAGATTTCGCGGAACGCGCGAATCGCGTTATTGCTGGAGCGCTCGTAACCGGAGTTCGTAAACGGATTGAACGGAATCAGATTGAACTTGCACGGCACGTCCCGCACCAGCTCCAGCAGTTGGCGAGCATGTTCCGGCCTATCGTTGACACCGTCAAGCATCACATACTCGAAAGTGATGAAGTCGCGTGGCGCTTTTTCCAGATAACGCTGGCATGCGGCCATCAGTTGCGCCAGCGGGTATTTCTTGTTGATCGGCACGATCACGTCGCGGATGGCGTCGTTGGGCGCGTGCAGGGACACCGCCAGCGCCACCGGGCACTCTTCGCGCAAGCGGTCCATCTGCGGCACCAGGCCGGAAGTGGACAACGTCACCCGCCGGCGCGACAGGCCATAGCCATGGTCATCCAGCATGATCTGCATCGCGCTGACCACATTGTCGAAGTTGGCCAGCGGCTCGCCCATGCCCATCATCACCACATTGGACACCACGCGCTCGTTCTTGGGCGTGACGCCCATCGCCTTGTTGGCCCACCATAGCTGGCCGATGATTTCGGCGGTGGACAGGTTGCGGTTGAAACCCTGGCGGCCGGTGGAGCAAAACGTGCACTCCAGCGCACAGCCTACCTGGGATGACACGCACAAGGTGCCGCGTTCATCCTCGGGGATGAATACGGTTTCGACGCCATTGCCGGTGCCGACGTCGAGCAGCCACTTGCGGGTGCCATCACTGGACGCCTGCCCGGTCATCAGCGAGGGGACCTTCACTTCCGCGCGTTCGTGCAGCTTGGCGCGCAGGCTCTTGGCCAGGTCGGTCATCGCGTCGAAATCGTCTTCCGCCATCTGGTGCATCCAGCGCATCACTTGCTTGGCGCGAAACGGCTTCTCGCCCATTTCGGCGAAGTGCCGGGTGAGTTGATCCAGGTTGAAGTCGAGCAGGTTGGTTTTCATGCATTCCTCGGGAAAAGCAGAGGCGGCGTGGACGACCGCCTCGCGCAGCAGCCCGCCGCTAGCGGCGGGCTGCGCAACAACTGGGTACTATTTGAGATTAGCGGGCGCTGATCTCGGATGCAGCAAAGAAATAAGCCACTTCGATCGCGGCGTTTTCCACGCTGTCGGAACCATGCACGGCGTTAGCGTCGATGGAGTCGGCGAAATCGGCGCGGATGGTGCCGGCTTCAGCTTTCTTCGGATCGGTCGCGCCCATCAGTTCACGGTTCTTCAGCACGGCGTTTTCGCCTTCCAGCGCCTGGATCATCACCGGGCCGGATACCATGAAGTCAACCAGGTCCTTGAAAAACGGACGCTCTTTGTGCACGGCGTAGAAGCCTTCGGCTTCGGCGCGCGACAGTTGCTTCATCTTGGCGGCCACGATTTTCAGGCCGGCGGATTCGAAACGATCGTAGATTTTGCCGATGACGTTTTTACCAACGGCGTCCGGCTTAACGATGGACAAGGTGCGTTCAATTGCCATATAAATTCTCCCAAACATCAAGACAAGTGGCTAAACTTGAGTATTATGCAGCCACTCGGGTTACCCAATTTTGACGAACCCGACATTTTAGCAGTGTTTTCAACCATGTGCTGCACATTTCTCTAGCCCCACGGACCATGCGCGAACAAGATCAACAAAACCCCGACAAAGCCGACGCCGACACCGATCTCAACGGCAAGCTGAAAAAGCGCCTGCTGATCGCCGGCGGCCTGGTCGCCGTGGCGCTGGCCGCCATTCCGCTGACCGACAGTTTCAACAAGCCCAAGGTGGAAATGACCGCCAGCAGCCAGAGCCCCAGCTCGGGCAAGATCATCAAGCCGGCCAGTTCCGCTCCGGCGGAAACCCCGGCGGCGACCCCGGCCGTCGCCAGCGCGCCGACACCGGACAGCAGCGCCCCCGCGGCAGAAGCGGCGGGCGCGCCGCGCTCTCCCAGCGCGGCCAGCCCAAGCGCGCCGGACCTGGATAAAACGCCGGCCGTGGTCAACAACCGCCCGGCCCCGCGCGCGCAGGAGCATGCCCACGGTGCCGCAGCGCCCCATGCACAGGCGCCCGCAGCCAAAAACGCAGCGGCACCGAGCGAGCGGACCGCGACGCCGGTCGCCGCTCCGCAGCCGGCGCCCATGGCGAAAAGCGCCGCCGCTCCAAGCGACAAAGCCGCAACGCCGGCCGCGCCCCCAGCCAAGGAAAGCCCAAACAAGGCGCGCCCCGCCGGTACTTCCATCGGCTACCAAGTACAGTTGGGCCTGTTTTCCAGCATCGGCAACGCCGAGAAGCTGGTCAAGGAACTCAAGCAACACGGCATCCCCGCGCACACGGTGACCCGGGTTCAGGTTGGCCCGTTCAAGAGCCGGGCCGAGGCCGACGAGACCATGGAGAAACTGCGCGGCCTGGGATACGCGCCGCTGCTGGCGCCGGCCAACCAGTAACAGCAGCCCACGATTGCGTTGGTCGACACATTGCGCGATGAGCGTCGATTTCGAACCGCCCAATCATGAATAGGCGCTGACAAGAACGCGGGCAAAAAAAATCCCCCGCGCCCAAGGCGCGGGGGAAAGCTCTGGCTCACTCAGACAATTGGAACAAGACCGGCCTCCCGTAGGCAGCCGCCCTTCTCCCCTTGCCCGGCCATTCTCCCGCGACGGCAGCGCCAAGCCCAAACAGTCTCAAGAATTCATCAAGACGCCACGACCCAAACAAAAAAGCCCTCCCCGCGCCGCGGAGAGGGCTTGCCAACCGGTAAGGACATCAACTCCAGTCCAGAATCACCTTGCCGCTCTGCCCGGACAGCATCGCTTCGAAACCCTGTTCAAACGCATCCACCGGGAAGTGATGGGTGATGATGGGAGTGATGTCCAGACCGGACTGGATCAGGGCCACCATCTTGTACCAGGTTTCAAACATCTCGCGACCGTAGATGCCCTTGATTTCCAGACCCTTGAAGATCACATGATTCCAGTCGATGGCGGTGTCCGCCGGCGGAATGCCCAGCAGCGCGACCTTGCCGCCGTGGTTCATGGTGTCCAGCATCTGGCGGAAGGCCTGCGGGTTACCGGACATCTCCAGGCCGACGTCGAAGCCCTCGGTCATGTGCAACTCGGCCATCACCTGTTTCAGGTCCTGCTTGGCCACGTTCACCGCCCGCGTCGCGCCCATTTTGCGCGCCAGTTCCAAGCGGTATTCGTTCACATCGGTGATCACCACATGGCGCGCGCCGACATGGCGCGCAATCGCCACCGCCATGATGCCGATCGGACCCGCTCCGGTGATCAGCACGTCCTCTCCCACCAGGTTGAAGCTCAGCGCGGTGTGCACCGCATTGCCGAAGGGGTCGAAGATGGACGCCAGATCGTCGGAAATGTCATCCGGAATCGGGAAGGCGTTGAAGGCTGGAATCACCAGGTATTCGGCGAACGCGCCCTCGCGATTGACGCCCACGCCAAAGGTGTTGCGGCACAGGTGGCGGCGGCCGGCGCGACAGTTGCGGCAATGGCCACAGGTGATGTGCCCTTCGCCAGACACGCGCTGACCTATGCTGAAGCCCTGCACTTCCGAGCCGATTTCCTCGATCACACCAACGTATTCATGGCCTACATGCATCGGCACCGGAATGGTTTTCTGCGCCCAGTCATCCCAGTTCCAGATATGGATGTCCGTTCCGCAGATCGCGGTCTTGCGAATACGGATCAGTAGATCGTTATGGCCGATTTCCGGCTTGGCCACATCGGTCATCCACAGGCCGCGTTCGGACTTGAGTTTGGATAATGCTTTCATTTCTATTCCTATCCGCCGCTGCGCCCGCCCGGGCGCGCGGCGCAACGCCTCAGATCACGCCCAGTTCACGGCCGACTTTGATGAAAGCCGCCACAGCCAGCCTAACCTGTTCTTCACTGTGGCGAGCCGACATTTGGGTACGGATGCGCGCCTTGCCCTTGGGCACCACCGGGAAGGAGAAGCCGATCACGTACACCCCTTCCTCCAACAGCTTGGCCGCCATCTCGCCGGCCAGCCGCGCATCGCCCAGCATCACCGGCACGATGGGGTGCTGACCCGGCACCAGAGTAAAGCCCGCCGCGCTCATTTCCTGGCGGAACACTTCAGCGTTGCGGCGCACCTTGGCGCGTAGCTCGGCGCCCTCGCCCCCCTTGAGAATGTTCAGTACCTCCAGGCTGGCGGCGGCAATGGCTGGCGCCAGGGTATTGGAGAACAGGTAGGGACGCGAGCGCTGGCGCAGCAAGTCGATGATGGCCTTGCGGCCGGACACATAGCCGCCGGACGCACCGCCCAGGGCCTTGCCCAGGGTGCCGGTATAGATATCGATGCGATCGGCGACGCCGCACAGTTCCGGAGTGCCAGCACCGCTGTCGCCGATGAAGCCGACGGCGTGGGAATCGTCCACCATCACCAGCGCGCCATGGCGTTCGGCCACTTCGCACAAGGTTTTCAGATCGGCGATGATGCCGTCCATGGAAAACACGCCGTCCGTAACGATCAGCTTGAAGCGCGCGCCGGCCTGCTCAGCGGCGACCAGCTGCGCCTCCAGATCGGCCATGTCGTTGTTCTTGTAACGGAAGCGCTTGGCCTTGGACAAGCGCACGCCGTCGATGATGGACGCGTGATTGAGCTCATCGGAAATCACCGCGTCTTCTTCGCCCAGCAGGGTTTCGAACACACCGCCGTTAGCATCGAAGCAACTGGAGTACAGGATGGTGTCATCGGTGCCCAGGAAGCCGGAAATCGCCTGCTCCAGATCCTTGTGCACTTGCTGGGTGCCGCAGATGAAACGGACGGAGGCGCAGCCGTAGCCGTAGTCGTCCATGCCCTGCTTGGCCGCTGCCACCAGGCGTGGATCGTCGGCCAGGCCCAGGTAGTTGTTGGCGCAGAAATTCAGCACATTGCTGCCGTTGCTCAACGCGATGTCCGCGCGCTGCGGCGTGGCGATCACGCGCTCGGGCTTTTCAAAACCGTCGGCGCGAATCTGCGCCAGCGTGGCTTCTAGGTGGGCTAAGTAGGTTCGGTTCATGACTGTCCTTGTCCTGTGATGACAAAAGAATCCCAATCGAGCCGCCAAATTCATGACAACTCAAAACTGGCACCATTCTAGCCCAGTCATTTAACAGCGATCAGTGACAGTTACTGGCGATTTTCCCAGATACTGTACCCAGCCAAGCTTAATCCAAACCAGCACTGTCACCATCGATACCGCGTTTGGACAATCTTCACTTCAAATACTTGGCGACAATCTTTTCCAGCTTTCCATTTTCGCGCAGTTGCTGAAATGCCCGACTCAGCTTCAGCGCCGTAGCATCCGGCATTTTGAGACTGCAAGCCAGGTAAATGCCGGTAGACTGCATCCGCAGCCCTTCGCGGAAGTTTCCAGCCGGCGCTCCCACTTGCTTGATGGTGTAAGCGGCCACCACATCATGCACTGCCCAGATATCCGCCACCCCCGCCGCCAGTTCACGCTCCGCCTCTTCCGGCGTTGGCAGCACCGAGAACGGGATATTGTTTTTTCTTAAATAATCCGCCACCGACGAGCCCAGCAGCGCCACCACGCGCTTGCCTCTGACGTCATCAAGGGTATTCAACACCAGCGAACGATGAGTATTGATGAAGAAGGACTGGTTGCTTTCCAACACCAAGCCTACCCAGCGATAGAGTTTTTCCCGCTCCGGGGAGCGGGTGAACGGAATCAGACAGCTGTCCGCATCCTGTTGCACTTGCAGTTGGGCGCGCTTCCACGGCATTTCCGGCATGCGCACGCCAAGCCCGGCCAGCAGCGCCGCCTGAGCGATGACCTCGACGGCGATGCCACTTGACCTGCCGGCGTCGCCCTTCATCACCAGCGGCGGGTATTCCACGCTATAAACCGACAGTACAGGCGCTTCCGCCGCCAAAACCGTCATGCTCCACAAGCCCAGCAAGCACCCCAGCCTCATTCCTCTCCCTCCGCAACCCATGTCCCCAGCCACCGCCAGACATCACACCTGTTAGAACCTGTTCAAAATCTGCTGCGCTTCGTGAGACGTGGCACGGTGAGTACCGCTTCGAAATGCTCATGCACCACGAGTACATTCCGCCTTCTCAGCGGTTTTCGCCTTGTCTCGCCCTTGCTCGCGAGACTTTGAACAGGTTCTTAGCAGTCCTTAACATGATTTTTAGTTCAGCCAGCGGCATTTGCGCGCGGAAAGCGCGCAGCCACCGCTCGCGATGCTAAAATCCGCGCCATGTCCTTGCGCGCCCTCCTCATCTCCAGTTCTCTGACCTTACTGCTCGCCGCCTGCGCCAGCACCTCGCAGCCCGCGGCGGTCGAATCCGCCGGTTTTTACCGGGTCAAGCCTGGAGACACCCTGTTCCGCATCGCCCAAAATAACCGGGTCAGCGTGGCCAATCTGGTGCGCTGGAACAACCTCAAGGACCCTTCCAGCATCAATGCCGGGCAGTTGCTTCGCGTATCGCCCCCCGCCGGAGCCACGCAGGCGTCGGGCAAACCAGGACACCAGCCGCCTGGCCGGCCAGCAAGCAAGCCCGCGGCCTCCGAACCCAGCAAACCGGCCCCCAAGCCGGTGGCCAGCATCAAACTGGCCTGGCCGGTCAAAGGACCCGTCATCGCCAAATTCAACGGCCAGGGCAGCAAGGGCATAGACATCGCCGGCGACGCCGGCGCCACCATACGCGCAGCAGCATCCGGCAAGGTCACCTACTCCGGCAAAGGCATCCGCAGCTACGGGAATCTGCTGATCATCCAGCATGACAACGCCCACCTCACCGTCTATGCTCACAATCAATCCCTGCTGGTCAAGGAAGGGCAGACAGTCAAGACCGGCGATGCCATCGCCACCATGGGCAACTCCGGGGCCAACCGGGTCAAACTGCATTTTGAATTGCGCGTCCGCGCGGCGGCGGTCGACCCCATGCCCTATCTGGCCGACTGACACCACCGGAGACGCGGCGCTTGTCTGCTCGCCGTCCGGCGCTCACAATACTTTAGAGTTGCCAACAAGCTGCCACGGTGTAGTCTGTGTCGGCGCATTGCCTCTGCCGTAGAACTGATTTTTGTTAGAACCTGTTCAAAGTCTCGCGAGCAAGAGCGAGACGAGGCGAAAACGAGCGAAAAAGCGGAATGTACACGTGGTACATGAGCATTTTGAGCTTGTATTCACCGTTCAACGCTTCACGAAGCGCGGCAGACTTTGAACAGGTTCTTAGCCACTCTGTACAATAGACGCAACAACCCAAGCCGCCGGCGCCGCACACTGCGGCGGCGCAAAGCGGACGCAAGAAGGCAAGCCAATGCGGCGGATACTGATACTTGGCGGCATATTGCTGGCCCTCGCCGCCCAAGCCTGGGCTCAGAAGACCATCAAGGTGGCGTTCGGCGAATCCCTGGAGCCTTATGTGATGGAGGGCGGCAAGACCGGCCTGGAACTCGAAATCGTGCGCGCCGCGCTGCAAGAGCGCGGCTATCTGATCGAACCGGTATTCTTCTCCCAACCACGCCTGCCGATGGCGATGAAGAGCAAAGACATCGACGCGGTGGCGACCGTGGGCGAACAGGCTGGCTTGCAGGCCGAGTATTCCGACGTTTACATCAGCTACGAAGATGTGGCCATCACTCTGGCCAGCAGGCATATCCAGCTGCACAACCCCAAGGAACTGGGCGCCTATCGCGTGCTGGCCTTCTCCCTAGCCAAGCAATACCTGGGTCCCGCCTACAAAGAGATGGCCAAGGCCAATCCCAATTATGCCGAGACCGCCAACCAGGTGGATCAGAACCGGCTGCTATTCAGAGGCTCGGTGGACGTGGTGGTGGCCGATCGCAATATCTTCGCCTGGATGAATCACAAACTGAGCAGCCAATTCAAGGAAAAAACCGCGCCGGTGGACATTCATCGCCTGTTCGCGCCCACCCTGTACCGGATGGCCTTCCGTAGCGCGACACTGAAGGATGAGTTCAACCACGGCCTGCGCGCGATTCAAAAGAACGGTGTTTACAAGCAGATTGTGAATCGTTACCAGAATCCCTAGCCGCGATTGCCGATGACGGCGAGATGGCCTAACCTTCACGGTTTGATTTCGTTCCGCCCCGCTACCGTGAAACCATCCTTGCTGCTGTTCGCCCTGCTGCCGGCCCTGCTGAGCGCCTGCGCCAATGTGAGTCGGCCCGCTCAGCCTGCTGCCCCCACCGCCCCCATCATTGTGGCGCCGTCCGCGCCCCCACCGGAGCCGGATGCGCTGCCACCGCTTGAAACGCCGACAGCCACCCCACCAGTGGCGGTGCAGCCTCCCCGCCCCGCCTACAGCGACCCTCAGGCCGGGCGGCTCTTGCTCAATCGCGTGCTGCCGCCCAAGATCCGCGACCGTCAGGGCTGGAGCAACGACATGCTCTCGGCCTTCACCCACCTGAAAATCCCCTACACCGCGGAGAATTTCTGCGCACTGGCGGCGGTGATCGAACAAGAGTCCAGTTGGCAGGCCGACCCCACCGTGCCCAATCTGCCCGCCATTGTCTGGGACAAGATAGCCGAGCGTGCCCACGGTTATCTGATTCCGCTACCGGTGGTGAAAGCGGCCTTGCTGAAAACCTCGCCCAACGGCAAGAGTTACAAAGCGCGCATCGACAGCCTGCGCACCGAGCGGGAAATGAACGATTTGTTCGAGGACATGGCGCGCGAGGCCAGCAAGCTGGGCCTGCCGATGAATATGAAGAACCCGATCCGCACCGGCGGCCCGATGCAGGTCAGCGTCGAATTCGCCGATGGCCACGTCAAAGTCTGGCCCTACCCCTATCCGCGTAGCGGCAGCGTGCGCCAAGAAGTGTTCACCCGCCGTGGCGGCGTTTATTTCGGTGCCGCCATCCTGCTGCAATACCCGGCGCCGTATAGCCAGATGCTGTACCGTTTCGCCGATTTCAACGCCGGCCGCTACAGCAGCCGCAACGCGGCCTTCCAAGCCGTGATGGAAAAACTCAGCGGCAAGGATCTGACGCTGGACGGCGATCTGCTTAGCTACAAGGACGGCAGGGTCTATGCCAGCGCCACCCAGAGCGCGGTCATCAGCCTGGGCGGCAAGCTGGGCATGGGGCAGGGCGAGATTATGCGCGACCTTAAACTGGAAAAAAGCGCCGCCTTTGGCCAAAGCGAGCTCTACCGCAAAACCTATGCGCTGGCGGACCAGCGCTTCGGCAAGCCCGCGGCGCGCGAGCAACTGCCGCAGATCGATCTGAAAAGCCCCAAGATCACCCGCAAGCTGACCACGGAATGGTTCGCCAAACGCGTCGATGGCCGCTATCAGCGCTGCCTGGAACGCGCGCGCTGACACCTCCGCGCGGCCTGAGCGTTGACAGCCGGGCTGCTATAATCGCCGCAAACCCCGCTTTGCGGCGGGGATGCCGGGCGCCTTGGCCCGGCCTGACAACAGCTAGAAATCATCATGCGCACCACGCTCTCTTACTTCACCGGATCGCTGCTGTTCAGCGCCATCGTGCTGGCCGCCACCGGCTGGTACGGTTTTCAAGTCGGCGGCCCCGCCGTGGCCGGCTCTTTTCTCGTCACCGCCCTGGTGCTGGCGATATTGGAAACCAGCGTGTCCTTCGACAATGCCGTGGTCAACGCCACGGTGCTGCAGGCGATGAGCCCGCTGTGGCGCAATATCTTCATGACCCTGGGCATCGCGGTGGCGGTGTTCGGCATGCGCATTCTGTTTCCGCTGCTGATCGTGTCCGTAGCCGGCGACACGCCGCTGTTGGAAGCCTTTGCCATCGCCACCCGCGAACCGCTGCGCTACCAGCAGATCATGCATGACTCCCACCTGATGATCATGGGCTTCGGCGCCACCTTCCTGTTGATGGTGGTGGTGGAATATTTCGTCAAGAAGGAAAAAGACGAACACTGGCTGCCGGCCATCGAGCCGCTGCTGGCGCGGCTGGGTTCGGTGGAGAACGCACAGTCGCTGCTCGCCATCCTGCTGATCGCGCTGGTGACGGCGGCAATCCCCGAAGACCAGAAACTGGAGTTCCTCAGCAGTTGCTTCTGGGGCTATGTGGTATTCATGGCGCTGCATGCGTTCAAGCAGCTGTTCGGCGGCATGGACATTCAGACCGCAGCGGCCAAGAACGGCCTGATCGGCTTCGTCTACCTGGAAACACTGGATGCCAGCTTTTCCATGGATGGCGTCATCGCCGCCTTCGCCATCACCAATAATTTCTGGCTGATCGCCGCCGGCCTTGGCATCGGCGCGATGTTCGTGCGCTCAATGACCATACTGCTGGTGGAGCGCAATATCATCGGCCAGTTCAAATACCTGGAAACCTCGGCGTTCTGGGCAATCGCCGCCCTGGTCGCCATCATGTTCGCCGCCGCTCTCCACATCGAGCTGGGTGAAGTGACCACAGGTCTGATCAGTGTCGTCATCATCGGCCTGGGCATTGTCACCAGCCTGCCGTCCAAACATCGCCGCCGCTAAAACAGGTTTAAAGCAAACGGGCCCGCATGCGGGCCCGTCGACAAACGTTTTCCCGCTCAAGCCGAGGTGTTCACCACCGCGCCTATCCCCGCATTCGCTGCATTCTGCGATAAATCCTGGCTTAGATTCTGCAAGAAGGACTGCAAGGAGGACTGGCTCTGACCAGAGCCTGAGTTGCCCAGCGCTTGCTGCAAGTTCTGGAACGCGCTGCTCAGCGCGCTGGTGGCATCGCTCTGCGTGCCATTCGCCATATCTTGCAGCAGTTGCTGCAAATTGGTCTGGAAGTTGCCGAATGGCGAACTGGGACCGGAGGCATCGCCTCCCGAGCCATCCTGGTCCGTGGATGCCGATTCAGACCCTGAGCCTTGCTGGCCCACCGCTTGAAACAAGGCATGCATGAAGGAGTGAAGCGCTTGACGCACCCCGCCAGCGGAACTGGAGCCGTCGGCGCCGGCATCCGAGCCGCTACTGGCAGCGGCGGCCGAGGAGGACGTGGCCGAGGAAGCGCCCGGCACATTGATGCCCGCCTGCTGCAAGGCCTGCAGCACGCTCTGTTCAAAACCGCCACCGCCATGGTGGTGATGGCCGCCATGGCCTTGCACCTGCCCGCCACCCTCACTTGACGGGCCGCTGGACAGGGACACACTCTCCTGCAAGGAAAACTGGGCGTAAAACGAACTGGAGCTGCTATTGATCGATCCGAGTGACATGGCGCTCTCCCTGATAAAGGATGGCTGGGGTCAACCCCGGCCTCAGCCTCGCTTTCCAATATCGGCAGCCATCGTCCCAGTCGCAGCGGAAAGATGTAAATATATGTTAAACCAGGGTTTTCGCTGAAGCGCTAGCAACGGTAACTGGCTCCGGTCATCAATTTGGCGGACAACTTCATCGCGCCCTTGACTGGAGCCGGCAGCGTGGCCGCGCCCAACTCATGGGCCATGTCGGCGTGCTTGAGCTCATCGTCGCGCATCTGCGTGACGATGGCGCGGCTCTTGGCATCCCCTTCCGGCAACAAGGCCAGGTGGCTGTCCAGATGCGCGCCCACCTGCTGCTCGGTTTCCTCCAGGAAGCCGAGATTCCACTTGTCGCCCAAGACCCCGGCTGCCACGCCTATCGCCAGCGAGCCGGTATACCACAGCGGGTTGAACAGACTGGGGCGCCCGCCCAGCTCGCGTATGCGCCGCTCGGTCCAGGCCAGATGCTCCACCTCCTCCTGCGCCGCCAGGCGCAGGGCGTCGCGCGCCTGCGGCGTGCGCGCGGTCAAGGCCTGTCCCTGGTACAAGGCCTGAGCGCACACTTCGCCGCAGTGGTTTACCCGCATCAAGCCCAAGGCATGCTGCTTTTCCTGCGCCTCCAGCTCAGTCTCTTCCAGTTCCGCGTCCGGGTGCGGGCGCAGGCTCTGCGCGGGCGCAAACAGGGTGCGCAGGCCCTTGTCGAACTCGACTATCCATTTGTCCAACATCTATCCGTTCTTTCTCGCGCTGACACAATCGCCGGCGATTATACCCGGCCGATACGCAGCGCGGCAGCTGCTGCTATAATCGCCGGGTTTATCGAAACTCTGTGTTTAACGCTCTACAAGGATTCCCGCTGATGGATCTCGCAAGCATCGGTCCTGGCAAAGACATGCCGGGCGACTTCAACGTCGTAATCGAAATCTCCGCCAACGCCGCTCCGATCAAGTACGAATTCGACAAGGACTGGAATGCGCTGGTGGTTGACCGTTTCATGGGCACCTCCATGATGTACCCGGCCAACTACGGTTTCGTGCCACAAACCCTGGCCGGCGACGGCGACCCGGTTGACGTGCTGGTGGTGACTCCGTTCCCGCTGCCGCCGGGCGTGGTAGTGCGCTGCCGCGCGCTGGGCATGATCAAGATGGAAGACGAGTCCGGCGTTGACGCCAAGCTGGTGGCTGTCCCGGTGGAAAAACTGTGCCCGATGTACAAGTCCATCCAGAAGCTGGAAGACCTGCCGGAACTGCTGCGCAACCAGATGGTGCACTTCTTCGAGCACTACAAGGACCTGGAAAAAGGCAAGTGGGTCAAGGTACAAGGCTGGGGCACGCTGGACGACGCCAAGGCCGAGCTGGTTGACGGCATCGCCCGCTTCGAAAAATAAGGCCATTGAGCCCAATGCAAACCGGCGCCCCGCGCCGGTTTTTTCATGCCCATCCGCCACCGCGCCCACACATTCGCCAATACTGATATTGCAGCGCAATATGCCGACAAGATTTGCTACAATCGTCGGCAGCTGTCCGATGCCGCTGGACGCCTCCAGAAAAGCAAGTGATGGTTATTAAATACGATAAATAATACTTTTACCCGCCATCGCATTGCGGGTATCGTTTCAACAAGGCAACTCACACCCGTCCGACGCTTGACGCGGCCGGTCGCCCAATCGGAAACACTGTGACCTACATCGCCCAAGGCTCAGCAACGCAACTGCACTGGCTCCAGCAACGGCTGGCTCGCCGGGGGCTGCCTGCGCTTGCCGACGCCGGCGGCGCTCCGCCCTGGCTGCCCGCCGATTGGCAGGGCTTTTATCTGCCATCCGGCAGCTGGATCAATATCGACACCGATCACCAGGCCGCGCTGCAGCCCCGCCAACGGCATTGCCAGGACCATGGCGCGCAGTTGCTGGAATTGGACGGCGCTTGGCAAGCCCTGGGCCGGGACTTCGGCTTCATGCTGCTGCTGGGCGCGGAACAGACGCCATCCGCCGCCGCGGCGGCACTGCTGGACGCACTGGCGCCGCTGCCCGCCGCCTGGCTGCGCTGCGGCCCGGTGGGCAGCGCGCGCTACACGCGCCAAGTCTGGGAAGGCTTGCTGTTCATGCTGCGCCAGCATGCGCCGCCGACACCGGACACACCGATCGCCCTGGACTGGGAAAACGCGCTGCGTCGGCAATGGCAACTATGGGAAAAACTGCTCCAGCTATCCCTGCGCTACCTCGAGCGACACGGCCTTGACGCCGACGCCGCGTCTGCGCGCCAGGCCTTCGCGGAAGCGCCGTGGCGGCAGCATCATTACGCGGCCAGCCTGGCACGCCTGATAGTCGCCGCCGGCGGCTGCCAACAAGCCTGGCAGCAATTATGGAGTACGCTGGCGGCCCATGCCCCCGCGGCGCCAAATTGAAAAAGCCCGCATTGCTGCGGGCTTTTTGATTGGGTAACGCTCAGGCATCAAGCGGCGCTGGTCGCCTTCTTGCCACGGGCAACGGCGGCGCTGGCGGCCTTGGCCGAATTGGTGGCGGCTTCCACGCTGGCTTCGGCGATTTCCGCGCTGACTTTCTTGGCGGTCTTGGACACGCTTTCGAAAGCGGCGTTGGAGGTGTTCACCAGGCTTTTCAACGCCGACACCGCGGCATCCGAGCCGGCCGGTGCGTTCTTGGACAGGCGGTCCAGATTGCTCAGCAGGGTCTGATTGCCCTCGGCGATCTGCTCTTCGACAAAAGCGGCCAGCTCATTCTGGGTAGCCAGCGCGGCGTCGTAGACATTGCGCGCCACGGAGAAAGCCTGATCGATGGACGGCTGAGCCAGGTTGCTCTGCACCTCGGCAAAAGCCTTCGGGTCCTTGGCTTCGCTCAAGGCCTTGATGGCCTGGGCATTGTCGGCCAGCAGCTTGCGCGACAGTTCCAGTTGCAGCGCGGCCAGACGCTCGGCACCGGCCAGCACGATGGAGGAGAAACGCACGGCCTTGTCGAACTGCGACTGGCCGAGAGCGGAGAATTCTTGAGTAGTGGTAAACATGACAACTCCTAAAAATATCCAAAATTGACAGCTCAGCAACGACAGCGAACTTAACCTGCGCTCATGATGTTGCATCGCAACAATTACCATTGTGGCTGCTGCCACTGCCCCCGTCAAGAAAAATGTTGCGGCGCACAAACCACTAAGCTGCTATTTTTCATGAATTTTTGCAACACAAACATTCCAAAAGCATTACAAGACAACCCGTTTTTCCGCACCGCACCGACGATTCCCTCAATTGCAACACTCGCCACCGCCAAAGCCCGCCACACCGGACGATTACGGCCTTTGCCGCCAGAACTGAGCAACGCCATTGAAAGCCTGTCTGCAACCCAGTACACTCGCCCCATAGAATAAATCTATCTACATAAAGCCAAGTACAATGAGCCCTGCGGCCAACGCATTCGACATAAAATCCGCCAGCCTGGATCTGCTGGCGCTCCTTCTGCGCACTGACGACCTGGAAGAATTGAGCCAGGCGCTGGACGCCCGCTTCGGCACCGGCCACGACGCGCCGGCCGAAGCCTTCGTCCTCGACGTGGAAGCCCTGCCCGCCCCGGCGGAACTGGACTACGGCCGCCTCTTGCCCATGCTCAGCCGTCGCGGCATCCGCGCGGTGGCGCTGCGCCACCCCAGTACCGCGCTGGCCGGCATCGCCAGCCAGTTCGGCCTGGCCTACACCAGCAGCGCCACGCCGGCGCGCTCGGCGCAAAACGCGCCGGAACCCGCCGACAAACCCGCCGCGCCGGAACCAGCCCCGGCCACCGGCGCCATGATCGTCGACCGTCCCGTGCGCGCCGGCCAGCAAATCTACGCCAAGGGCTGCGATCTGATCGTGCTGGCCATGGTCAGCGCCGGCGCGGAAGTGATCGCCGACGGCAATATCCACATCTACGCGCCCTTGCGCGGCCGCGCGCTCGCCGGCGCGCGCGGCAACGCCGGCGCCCGCATTTTCGCTCGCAGCATGGAGGCCGAACTGGTATCCATCGCCGGAGTCTATCGAACTATCGAACAAGCCTTGCCCGACAGCATTCTGGGCAAGCCAACTCAAATCTATCTCGAGAACGAGCGCCTGGTCATGACCGCGCTCGGCGAGTAACAAGCCATTATTCAAAGGGATCGACTGTGGCAAAAATCATCGTTGTGACGTCCGGCAAGGGTGGCGTCGGTAAAACCACTACCAGTGCCAGCTTCTCCTCCGGCCTGGCGTTGCGCGGTCACAAAACCGTCGTCATCGACTTCGACGTCGGCCTGCGCAACCTGGACCTGATCATGGGTTGCGAACGCCGCGTGGTCTATGACCTGATCAATGTCGTCAACGGCGAAGCCAGCCTGAACCAGGCGCTGATCAAGGACAAGAACTGCGACAACCTCTACATCATCCCCGCCTCGCAAACCCGCGACAAAGACGCGTTGACGCTGGACGGCGTGGAAAAGGTGTTGAACGACCTGGCCGAAGCCGGCTTCGAATACATCGTCTGCGACTCGCCGGCCGGCATTGAAAAAGGCGCGCTGATGGCGCTGTACTTCGCCGACGAAGCGCTGATCGTCACCAATCCGGAAGTTTCCTCGGTGCGCGACTCCGACCGCATCCTGGGCATTCTGTCCTCCAAGTCCAAGCGCGCGGAAGAAAGCCGCGAGCCGGTCAAGGAACACCTGCTGATCACCCGCTACTCCGCCGGCCGCGTCGACAAGGGCGAAATGCTGTCGGTGGACGATGTGAAGGAAATTCTGCGCGTGCCGCTGCTGGGCGTGATTCCGGAGTCGCAGACCGTTCTGCAAGCCTCCAACTCCGGCACCCCGGCCATCCACCTGAAAGGCTCGGACGTTGCCGACGCCTATTCCGACGTGGTGGCCCGTTTCCTGGGCGAAGAGCGCCCGATGCGTTTCCTCGATGCTCCCAAAGTGGGCATTCTGAAGCGCCTCTTTGGAGGTTAAGTCATGTCCCTGATCGAAATGATCTTTGGCAAGCGCCAGAAAACCGCGGCCATTGCCAGAGAACGCCTGCAAATCATCCTGGCCCACGAACGCAACGGCCGCAGCGCGCCCGACTATCTGCCGGCGCTGCAGCGCGAATTGATGGAAGTCATTTCCAAATACGTGGCGGTCAATCTGGACGACATCAAGGTGCAAGTGGAGCGCCAGGACGACTTCGAAGTGCTGGAAGTCAATATCGTGCTGCCGGAGCACCAGCGCTGAGCCATGACGCTGACCGAACTCCGTTACATCGTCGCGGTGGCGCGGGAACGCCACTTCGGCCGCGCCGCGCAAAGCTGCTTCGTCAGCCAGCCGACGCTGTCCATCGCCATCAAGAAGCTGGAGGATGAACTGGGCGTCACGCTGTTTGAGCGCGGCGGTCAGGAAGTCAGCGTCACCGAGATCGGCGAACGCATCATCGAGCAATCGCAGCGCGTGCTGGAAGAGGCCGAGACCGTCAAGCGCCTGGCCGGCGAGCACCAGAACGAACTGGTGGGCCCGCTGAAGCTGGGGGTGATCTTCACCATCAGCCCCTATCTGCTGCCGCGGCTGATTCCGGCGCTGCGCATCCTGGCGCCGGACATGCCGCTGATCCTGGAGGAGAACTACACCTCCCGGCTCTCGGAAATGCTCAAGCGCGGCGAAGTGGACGCCATCATCGTCGCCGATCCGTTCGAAGAAGCCGGCACCGTGGCCTGCCCCTTGTATGACGAGCCCTTCGTCGTCGCCACGCCCAAGGGTCATCCCTGGGAAAAACTGGCGGGCATTTCCGCCGGCCAGTTGGCCGATGAAAGCGTCTTGCTGCTGACCCAGGGCAACTGCTTCCGCGATCAGGTGCTGCAGGCCTGCAGCGACCTGGCCAGCCGGCAGAGCCACGGCGGCACGCTGGCCGCCAATCTGCAGGGCAGCTCGCTGAACACCATCCGCCACATGGTGGCCAGCGGCATGGGCGTCACCGTGATGCCATCGACCTCGATAGGTCCTACCGACGAATCGCTGTTGTCGGTGGTACCGTTCAAGGCGCCGGCGCCGCAACGCCGCGTGCTGCTGGTGACCCGCAAGCAGTTCTTCCGCAAGAAGGCGATCGACACCCTGCAGCAGGCGGTGTTCCGCTCCGGCCTGGAAGGCGTGGCGATGCTGGAAGGCGAAGCGCCGCTGCAATAAGCGCCACACCACTCGGACAAACCGCTGCGCATCGCAGCGGTTTTTTTCCGCCCATCTGCTGCCAGGAGCTCCATCATGACCACGCTGCACAGCATTGAAATCAAAGCCTTCGTCCCCGCCCGCGACTACGCGCTGTCGCAGCGCTTCTATGCCGATCTGGGCTTCGAACAAAAATCCGACAGCCACGGCGTCAGCTACTTCGTCCACGGCCAATGCAGCTTCCTGCTGCAGGACTTCTATCATCCGCAACTGGCGGAAAACCTGATGCTGCATCTACTGGTCAGCGATGCCGCCGCCTGGCACTTGCTGGCGCAAGGCGTCGCCCAGCGCTACGCCGTCCAGCTTGGCCCACTGACCGAGCAAGCTTGGGGCATGCTCGACTTCTGCCTGTACGACCCCTGCGGCGTGCTGTGGTGCATCGGCCAGAACCGGTAAGCCCGGCCGCCTAGCCTTCGCGTGGCGAATAACAAACAGCCGCCAAATCCACGACATGATTTTGTCATCAAGATGGTAGCCATGCAGACAAAACATGATAGATTGACATTCATCCTGATTTTTCCTGCCACCCACCCCAGGAGTCATGAGCGATGAACATAGCTGACAATCCTTTATTGCAAGACTGGAACACCCCGCAACAACTACCTCCGTTCGACGCGATCCGCGCCGAGCACTTTATCCCCGCCCTTGAAGTCCTGTTCACACAGCATCTGGCGGAAATCGACGCGCTGGCCCAGCGGACCGACGCGCCCAGTTTCGCCAACACCGCCGCCGCCTTCGACGCCAGCGGCCTGCGGCTGGAACGCGCCACCCTGCTGCTGAGCAACCTGGTCGCCTCGGCCAGCACCCCGGCGTTGCAGGCGGTGGAGCGCGACACCGCGCCGCTGCTGGCGCGGCATCAGAATCAAGTCCTGATGCACGCGGGCTTTTTCCAGCGCCTGGATCAGCTTCATCAGCAGCGGCTGGCGCTGGAGCTGAGCGAAGAGCAGCGCCGCTTGCTGGAGCGCATCCACACCGACTTCGTCCGCGCCGGCGCCAAGCTGCAGGGCGAGCAGCGGCAGCGTTTCGCCGAGCTGCAGACGCAGCTGGCTGAACTGCAAACCAGCTTCCGTCAAAACCTGCTGGCGGACGAGGCGGAATACGCGCTATCCGTGGGTGACGATCAACTGGACGGCTTGCCCGGTTTCGCCCTGGACGGTGCCCGCGCCGCCGCGGCGGAACGCAAACTGCCCGGCCATGTGTTCACCTTGTCGCGCGCGTCGGTACTGGCCTTTCTCGGCTTTTCCAGCCAACGCGGGCTGCGCGAACAGCTGTGGCGCGCATGGACCAGCCGCGGCGAACACGCGGAACGCGACAATCGTCCGCTGGCGCGCCGCATCCTGGCGCTGCGCGCCGAACTGGCCGGCCTGCTCGGTTATGCCAATTTCGCCGACTACGCGCTCGCCAATCGCATGGCCGGCACGCCGCAAGCGGTGGAGCAGCTGATGCGGCAAGTGTGGGAGCCGGCCAAGCAAAGCTGCGCGCGCGAGCTGGAGCTATTGCGCGCCGAGGCGCGGCGGCTGGGAGAGCCGGAGGACATCCAGCCCTGGGATTGGTATTACCTGGCGGAAAAGGTCAGACAAAGCCAGTACGCGCTGGATGATGCCGAAACCAAGCCCTATTTCAGCCTGGACAATATGATAGCCGCGATGTTCGATGTCGCCGGCCGTCTGTTCGATCTCAGCTTCGTCGAACGCGCCGGACTGCCGCGCTACCATCCGGATGTGCGGGTTTGGGAGGTCTATCGCGGCGTGGAGTTGATCGGCGTGTTCTATGGCGACAACTTCGCGCGTCAGGGCAAGCGCAGCGGCGCCTGGATGCATTTGTTCCGCCAGCAGGCGCGCAACGGCGGCAAGACCCTGCCGGTGGTGATCAACAACAACAACTTCGTCAAGTCCAGCCACGGCCCCACTCTGCTCAGCTTCGACGATGTGCGCACCTTGTTCCACGAATTCGGCCATGGCATGCATGGCTTGCTGTCCGATGTCGAATACCGCAGCTTGTCCGGCCCCAACACGCCCAGGGATTATGTGGAGCTGCCATCGCAGCTATTCGAAAACTGGGCGCTGGAACCGGCGGTGCTGGCCAAGCACGCGCGCCACGCCGATAGCGGGGAGGCCATCCCTCAAGCGCTGATTGCCAAGATCCTGGCGGCGCGCAGCTTCAATCAAGGCTTTGAAACCGTGCGCTACGCCGCCTCAACGCTGATAGACCTTGCGCTGCATCTGCGCAACGACGTTGACGGCGTGGACATCGCCGCCTTCGAGGCCGAGCAGCGCCAAAGCCTGGGCGTGCCCGACGCCGTCGGCATGAACCATCGTCCACCTCACTTCCAGCACATCTTCGCCAGCGACGGTTATGCCGCCGGCTACTATGTCTACATCTGGGCCGAGGTGCTGGAAGCGGAGGCCTTCGCCGCCTTCAAGGAACGCGGCGACGCCTTCGATCCCGAGTTGGCGGACAAGCTGCGCCGCTATATTTACAGCGCCGGCGACAGCCGCGAGCAAAGCCAGGCTTTCCGCGCCTTCCGCGGCCGCGATCCCGATGCCGCCGCCATGTTGCGCAAGCGCGGCCTACTCGGCGCGTGACCGCCCCCAGCGGCCGGCGGCCCCCAGTCCGCCGGCTGTTCCCTAGACTATCGCGGCCTGCTCGCGCAGCAAGGCCGCCAGCCGCGCGATGCCGGTCTCGATGCGCTCCGGCGAGGCATGGCTGAAATTCAGGCGCAGATAGCCCAAGTTCCGCTCCGGATCCGGGAAAAACGCCTCGCCCGGCATGAAGGCGACGTTTTGCTGCAAGGCCAGCGGCAACACTTGGCGGGTATCCCGCGGCTGCTTCAATTTGAGCCAGAAGAACAGCCCGCCCTGTGGCAATTGCCAATCGGCCAGATCGCTGAAATGGCGCTGCAACGATGCTTGCATCGCGTCGCGGCCGGCGCGGTATACCTCGCGCAGGCCCAGCAGGCGTTGCTCATGGCCGGGGTCGCGCAGCTGGCGGGCAATGAACCACTGCGCCGGCCGGTTGCTGTGCAAGTCGGTGGCCTGCTTCAGCCGCATCAGATAAGGGAACAAATCCGGGGAGGCGATCAGGAAGCCGATGCGCAGTCCCGGCGCCAGCGTCTTGGAAAAGGAGCCGGAGTAAATCCACGGCGCGGTTTTCAAATGACTGACCAGCGGTGCCGGCGCGTCGCCGTCATAGCTCAGCGCGCGGTAAGGATCATCCTCGATCAAGGGCACGCCGGCGGCGTCTATCGCCGCGGCCAGCGCCAGGCGGTCTTCGGCGCTGTAACAGCTGCCCGCCGGGTTCTGGAAGCTGGGAATCAGATAACAGCAGCGTGGCCGCGCCTGCTCCAGCGCGGCGGCCAAGGCCTGCGGCGGCAGCCGTCCATCCTGCTGCGCCACCGCATGGATGCGGGCGCCGAACAATTTGAAGGCTTGCAAGGCCGCCAGATAGGTCGGCCCCTCGGTCAGCACCGGGGTGCCGGGATCAACGAACAGCTTGGCGCACAAATCTATGCTTTGCTGTGAGCCGGACAGCACCAATACCTGCTCCGCCTCGCAAGCTATGCCCATCCGTCGCGCCTGCTCAGCGATCAGTTCTCGCAACTCCGGTTCGCCCTCGCTGGCGCCGTACTGCGCCAAGCCCGCCGGCATGTCGGCGAAATCCAGTTGCGGCAGGCATTGACCGGCCGGCAGGCCGCCGGCGAACGAGATCATTTGCGGCTGTTGCGCCGCCGCCAGGATTTCCCGGATCAGCGATCCGCTGAGCCGTTCGATGCGCTCTGAAAACATGGTACTCTGCATAAGCTTGTCCGCAGCTTTCTTACTAATGTCAATAATATTGACTCAATCTACCGATCACAACGGGCTCCGTCAACATGGCTGACCTATCTGCACCCGATGACATGCGCGCCGCGATGGAAGCCTTCTTCCATGCCTACAAGGCTTTCACCGACAAACCGGATGAAATGCTGGCCAAGCGCGGCCTGGCGCGCGTGCACCACCGCATCCTGTTCTTCGTCGCGCGCTACCCCGGCCTGTCGGTCAAGGACTTGCTCGGCGCGCTGGGCGTGACCAAGCAGGCCATCAATATGCCCTTGCGTCAGTTGCTGGAAATGGATTTGGTGCAAAGCGTCGCCGCGCATCACGACAAACGGGTCAAGCAGTTGTCGCTGACCACGGAGGGACGCAGGCTGGAAGAGACCCTGCACCGCGAGCAGTTGAAATTGCTGCAGACAGCCTTCGATCTGACCGGCAAGCCGGCCACCGCCGGCTGGATGGCGGTGAATCACAGCCTGGCGGCGCATACCCGCCTCGGTGCACAGGAGCCCCAGGACAAGGCTTGACCCTGTAGCCGCTTCATGGTTTGCAATGCGCTGGCGAGTCATCGCATCCACTCAGCCACCGCGCCAAGGAGCACGCCATGAACTGTCCCACTTGCCAAGTCACCCTGCTGATGGGCGAGCGTTTGTCCGTCGCCATCGATTACTGCCCGCAGTGCCGCGGCGTCTGGCTAGCGCCCGGCCAGCTGGAGCGGCTGCTGCAAACCCAGGCGCCAACCCTGCCCGCAGCGCCCCAAGCCGCCGCCGGCTGCACGCCGGCCGCGCCCGCGCATGGCCATGGCGAGTCGCATCGCTCCGGCGGCCGCCATGGCGGCAAGCACGGCGGCTGGCTGCGCAAGCTGCTGGACTGAACCCGGCCGGGCAAAAAAATGGCCCGGACATCGGTCCGGGCCTGTTTTTTGGCCATAGAGCCGCGCGGCTTCAGTCTATGCGCTCGTAGCGCACTTCCAGCACTTCGATGTCCTCATCGCCCTCCGGACCGCGGAACAACACGGAATCGCCCTCGCGCGCCTTCAGCAGGGTCCGCGCGATTGGCGAAATCCAGCTGATGTGACCGCGCGCCAGATCGATTTCGTCGACGCCGACGATGCGCAGCAATTGCTCGCTGCCGTCGCCGCGCTCGATCAGCACGGTGGCGGAAAAAAACACCTGGTCGGTCGCTTCCCGGGTTTCCGGGTCCACCACTTCCGCGATTTCCAGACGCTTGGTCAAAAAACGGATGCGGCGGTCGATTTCGCGCAGGCGGCGCGTGCCGTAGAGGTAGTCGCCGTTTTCCGAACGGTCGCCATTGCTGGCCGCCCAGTTCACGATCTGCACCACTTCGGGCCGTTCGCGGTTGACCAGGTGGTAGAGCTCGTCCTTCAAGCGCTGCCAGCCGCCGGGCGTGATGTAATTCTTGCTGGACGCGGGCAAACGCCGCTCGGCCGGGAGATCCTCTTCCGCCTCGTCGTTTTCCTTGGTAAACGCTTTGCTCATATCACCCATCCATCAATGAAAACGCCGGCCTCAACGGCCGGCGGCATGTTCCAACAACGCCAGGCAATGCGGCAGCAGGCCTTTGGGCTTGAGCTTGATCCGCTGCAATTGCTCGCGGTCCAGCCATTCCAGTCGGTATTGATTGTCCGGCCCCATCTTGGCCAATTCCGGCCCGCCCAGGCGCAGCTCCCCGGCATAGCTGCGCGCCAGGAACACATGCTCGACCCGATCCTTGGCGTCCAGCACGCACAGGATGCCGCCCAGATGGACGTTGAGCCCGGTTTCCTCGCGCGTCTCGCGCACACAGGCAATCGCGGCGGTTTCCCGCCGCTTGATGCCGCCGCCGGGCAGCACATAGTAGTCCTTGCCCGGCTTGATGCGATGTATCAGCAGAATGCGACCACCCTCGACAATGGCGATGGCGGCGCGCTGACGCTTGCCCGCCGCCGCCGGCAACGGCGGCGTCTCGGGCGCCGCGCCGCGCAGGCGGGACATCATGCGTACGGCCAGGCTCCACAGCATGGCGCGCAGGCTCAGCGATGCGCCTTGGCCGAAGCCTTCTTGACCGGCGCCGCCTTCTTGCCGCCGGTGACGGTCAGATTGGACCACTTCATCACCGCCGCCACTTCCGCGGAGTTGAGTTCGTAGAACTGGCCGCGCTTCAGCCGCGGCGGCAGGCCGATATTGCCGAAACGCACGCGGATCAGGCGGCTGACGGTCAGGCCGAAGTGCTCGAACATGCGACGCACTTCACGGTTGCGGCCTTCCTTGATCACCACGTTGAACCACTGGTTGGCCGCCTCTTCCGGGCCGCCTTTCTGGAAAATGCGATCGAAACGCGCTTCGCCGTCTTCCAGCTCCACGCCGGCCACCATCTGCTTCATGATTTCCGGAGTCAACTCGCCCAGCACCCGCACCGAGTACTCGCGCTCCACTTCGAAGCTGGGGTGCATCATGCGGTTGGCCAGTTCGCCGCTGGTGGTGATCAGCAGCAGGCCAGAAGTGTTGACGTCCAGGCGGCCGATGGCCACCCAGCGGCTGGATTTGGCCTGCGGCAGGCGGTCGAATACGGTAACGCGGCCTTCCGGATCGTCGCGGCTGACGATTTCGCCCTCTTCCTTGTGATACATGATCACGCGCGGCAGGCGGTCCGGCCATTTCAGCTTGATCTGGTCGCCCTTGACCATCACGCGGTCGCGCGGGCCGACGCGGTCGCCCAGGCTGGCTTTCTTGCCGTTGACCGTGACCTGGCCGGCCTCGATCCATTCTTCCATTTCGCGGCGCGAACCGACGCCGGACGCCGCCAGCGCTTTCTGCAGCCGCACCGGCTCGATATCGTCCAGGTCGACGCGGACTTCGCGCAGGCGTTTGGCCTTGTCCTTGATGTCCTGGTTCGGGCTGCGCAGACGCAGCTTCTTGGCCTTCTGCACCAATTGCGGCTTGCCGCCGTCGGGCTTGCCCTGACGCGGCTGCCCGCCGTTCTTGCCGGCGGCCGGCTGGCCAGCCGGCGTCGCGGCGTTCTTGTTGCCGAAGCGGCGCTCATGATCCAAGGCCACATTGCCGTTGACGTCGCCATTGCTGTCGCGCTGGTAGACCGGCTTGTTGCGGCCTTGCGCCTGCTGCATCTGTTGCTGTTCCTGCTCGCGGCGGCTCAGTTTGAACAGCGGCGTGCCTTCGTGCATCAGCGGATTGCCGTAGGCGTCGCGCGAGGCGCGACCATTCTGCGGCGCGCGGCCCTTGCCGCCGTTGGCGCGAGCTTGACCCTGGCGGGCGCTGGCCTCGGCCGGCTGGCCGTTGCGGTTCTTGATCATGCCGCCCTGGGTCTTGCCGCGCGGCTGAACGCCGCCGGTGCCCGGCTGGCGTGCTTGGGAAGTTTCGCGACCTTTGACACGCGCCACCGGCTGGCGGGCGTGATTGCGTTGTCCTTTAGACATATGTGCTTTGCTCTTTCCGTGCGAGCAACCGGCAGAATGTGGAGTTATTCTGCGATGGGCTCGAAATTATCCGCCTCATCGTCGAGGGGGATGTCGTCTGTGGCCGCTGCCGGGCCTTGTTCCCGAGGCTCCGCCTCGGGCACCACCAGACTTCCCAGTTCCGCCAGCGGCGGCAGATCCTTGAGCGAGACAAAGCTCAAGTCGTCCAGGAATTTTCGGGTCGTGGCATACAAGCCCGGCCTGCCGGGTACGTCCTTGTGGCCGATGACTTCGATCCAGCCGCGTTCCAGCAGAGTCTGCATCACGCCGGTGGACACCGATACGCCGCGTATCGCTTCGATATCGCCACGGGTCACAGGTTGTTTGTAGGCGATGATCGCCAAGGTTTCCATTACCGCGCGCGAGTAGCGCGGCGGCTTTTCCGGGTTCAGGCGGTTCAGGTATGGCGTGAACTCGGCCCGGGCGCGAAAGCGCCATCCCGATGCCAGCTTGACCAGTTCGACGCCCCGCCCTCTCCAGTCGCCCTGGATGTCGTCGAGGATGTCATTGATCAATGCGGCTTTCACCTCTTCGGTGAACAGCTTTTTGAGCATTGCAACCGACAGAGGTTCCTGCGCGGTCAGCAGGGCCGTCTCCAGCACGATCTTCAGATATTTTAGGTCGGTGATGGTGGACATTGAGCCGTGAAGCCGTAACACGTATGCGCAGTAAACCGGTTATTGTACATGAACTTGCCGACCGGGGCTAAATTAATCCTGCGGCCATATCGTCCCATGCCGCCAGCGCGGTCAGGCTGTAGCGGCGCAGCGTGCGGTCGCCCAGTTCCATCGTCGCCAGCAGTTGGCCGCCGCAGGCTTCCACCGTGCGCACCGCCGCCGGCCGGTCCGCCGGGCAGACCAGCACCCAGTTGCCGTGCGCCGGCTTCTCGCCCAGAGTCTGCACGTATTGCAGCAGCACGCGGCCATAGCCATGGCCGCGCCAGGCTGGCAGCACTTCAAAAGCGATGTGGCCGATGCGCTCCACGATCAACGCGCTGTCCCCCAGCCGCTGGCGCACCGCGCCTATGATTTCGGATTGGCCATTGATCAGGAACCAGGTGCGGCACGGCACCCAGCCTTCTGGCAGGTCCTGCCCGGCGGCATGCCGCAGCAATTGCGCCAGCCAGGCGTCTGGATCGTCGCCGGCGCGGCGATAATATTCCAGCCCCTCTTCGTGACAGGCCAGGAAAAAGGAACGGTAGGCGGATTGATGTTTCGGATCGGCCGCTTCAATGTGCATGGCATGCTCTCGCGATGAATACCTCTATCCTAATCGCTGGCGAGCCAACATCAAGTGCAAATCGCAGCCGATGGCGATCAGACCAGTGCGATGCGCACATAAATAGGCTGGTACGGGGCCTCTTGGCTGACCTTGACCAGGCCTTCCTTCACCAGTTCCAGCACCGCGATGAAGTTGACCACCAGGTGGGCGACGCCCTTGTCCACGTCGAACAGTTCTTCGAAGGGCACGTATTCGCGGCCGTCCAGATAACGCAGAATCCAGCTCATCTGCTCGCGCACCGACAATTCGTCCTTTTCCACCTTGTGATGACGGTGGTGGCGCGCGCGCGACAAAATCGCCATCCAGGCCTGGCGCAGGTCGGCGGGGAAAACCTCGGGCAGTCGCTGTTCCGCTGACTGCTCGATCAGCACCGCCAGCCAGGCGAAATCGCGGTCGGCCTGCGGCAGCTTGTCCAGTTCCAGCCCCGCCAGCTTCATCTGCTCGTATTCCAGCAGACGGCGCACCAGTTCGGCGCGCGGATCGTCCGGCTCGCCCTCTTCGTCCAGTTGCGGACGCGGCAGCAGCAGCCGCGACTTGATCTCGATCAGCAGCGCCGCCATCAGCAGGTATTCGGCGGCCAGTTCCAAACGCCCGTCGCTCATCGCGTCGATATAGGCCATGTACTGGACGGTGATCTCCGCCATCGGGATGTTCAGCACGTCCAGGTTCTGCTTGCGGATCAAGTAGAGCAGCAAATCCAGCGGCCCTTCGAAACTGTCCAGGATCACCTGCAGCGCATCCGGCGGGATGAACAGATCTTGCGGCACTTCCAGCACCGGCTGACCGAACACGTGCGCGATCGGCACGCTGGGCGGCAATTCCGGCGCGGTCAACTGAAAATCGTCGGTCGCAGGCTGGGTGTCGGGAGATGGGGCGGTGCTCATGGCGGCAAGGATACCAGCTAGCGGCCCGACGGGTGACGGAACTTGCCCGCGCGCGCCGGGCGTGGATTCAGGCCGGCGCCTCCGCCGGCAGCGCTTCGTCGATCTTGATCTCGACAAACTGGTAATGCGCGGTTTGCTGCAGCAGGCGCACCGCGCGCACCCGGCTCTCGCCATCCGCGCCGCGCAACAGAAAGGGACGCATCGCCTGATATAAACGCCCCGGCAGCACCAGAATGCCGGAAAGACGAAAATGCCGCTCCGCCTGCATGCGCAGCGCCGGCTCGAAACCGCCGCTAGCATGGCTGGTGACCGCCGCCACTTCCACCGCTTGCGGACGCTTGCCGATGAATTCGATCCCGCACTCGGTCTGCATGTCCTCGCCGCCGAAACTGACCCAGCGCACCAGGCCCAGCTGCCAGCCGAAACCGCGGCGGCGCAGCATCACCACCTCGCCGGCGCGCAGCGGCTGCTGCAAGGACTCGCCCTGCAACAGCAGGCCGGAAGCGCTGAGATTGCTGATCTGCAAGTGGCAAGGCTCCAATTCGCCGTCGGCCGGCGCGCCGGCGGCCAGCCGCCAGCAGCGCGGCAACAGGCTGACCAATTCTACGGTTTCAACACTGAGCCGGCGCAGCCGGACATGGCGCCGCCGGCGCGGCGCGCTCCATTCTTGGCGCAAACGCGCCAGCAGCCAGGCTTCGTGACTGTCGTCCAGGCCCTGACGCTGGCGCTGGCGGCCCAGTTCATCCATGCGCTGCAGCAGGCGGCCGGCGTCCAGCCGCCACCACACACCGTCGCCGTCCAGGTCCAGTTCGGCGCAGAAGCGCGCCGGACGATCGACATCGGCGCGAAACGCCAGCGCGCCCTCGTCTCCCAGCGGTTGATCCAGTTGTTCCACGCGCAGCAGGCCGGCATGCTGTTCCAGCCATTGCAGCAGCAGCGCGATCTTGGCCGGCTCCAGCCGATTGCTGGCGGTCAGGCCCAGCAGCATCAGGCGGCGATAGCTGAGCCCCGGCGCTGCCGTGCCGCTGCCGGCTTGCCGCCCTTCCCAACCCTGGGATAGCGCATGAGCGTACAGGTGGTGGCAGTCGCGCCAGAAGCCCTTGTACAGCGGCGCATAGCTGCGCGCGTGCAACGCCAGCAAGTCGTAGCCGCTGGCCAGCGCCAGTTGCAAGGCCTCCTGCCGTGGGCGCGAACTAGCAAAACGGCTGGCTTCCTGAGCACTGAACGCCTGCGCCAGCAGCTTGCACTGTTCATGCCATTGCCGCAGCAATTGGCGAGCAGAATGCAGACCGGCGCGCGCTTCCGGCGTGCAGGACAGCTCCTGGCGCGCCGCGCCGCTCTCCAGCCGCGCCGCCAGCGCCGTCACCGGGGCTTGCAGCGTTTGCAGCAGCGCCAGGCGCTCGGCCGGCGCCAAGGCCGTCCGCTGCCATTGAGCCAGCCATTGACCGACCTGGTTCGCGGCCAGTTGCGCCGGCAGCGTCGCCAGGCTGGCTAGCTGGGCGCGCGCCGCTTTCAAGTCCAGGGCTTGCCAGGGCGGCTCCGGCAATGCGTGAATCAGCGACAGTTCGATCATGACCGAGTCATAGCGAGTGAGACGCCGCCGATGATACCCCCAGCCATGGTTTTTAGCGCGGCATTATTGCCAGCCGCAAAAAAATGCCCCGCCGAGGCAGGGCATTGCTGTGGGAGACTGTGTTCGGCTTAAGCCGACAGCTCCAGCATCAGCTTGTTGATGCGCTTGACGAAGGCCGCCGGGTCTTCCAGCTTGCCGCCTTCGGCCAGCAGCGCCTGGTCGTACAGCACCTGGGCCAGATCACCGGCGCGCGCCTCGTCGGCCTCCTCGGCCAGTCGTTTCACCAGCACATGCTCAGGGTTGATCTCCAGCGTGGGCTTGCTGGCCTCCACTTGCTGGCCCGCCGCCTTCAGCATGCGCTCCAGGTGGGCGCTCATATCGTGCTCGCCAGCCACCAAGCAGGCCGGGCTCTCGGTCAGGCGAGCGGTGGCGCGCACTTCCTTGACACGGTCGGCCAAGGCTTTCTGCACTTTTTCCACCACCGGCTTGGCGCTTTCCTCCACCTGCTTTTGCGCTTCCTTGTCGGCCTCGTCTTCCAACGCGCCCAGGTCCAACGCGCCCTTGGCCACGGACTGCAACGCCTTGCCGTCGAATTCGAACAACGAACCCACCACCCACTCGTCGACGCGGTCGGTCAGCAGCAGCACCTCGACGCCCTTCTTCTTGAACACTTCCAGGTGCGGGCTGTTCTTGGCCGCGGCCAGGGTGTCCGCGGTGATGTAGTAGATCTTGTCCTGACCTTCCTTCATCCGGCCGATGTAGTCGCCCAACGTCACCGTCGGTTCGACGCCTTCGGAAGTGGTGGAAACGAAGCGCAGCAGCTTGGCGATACGTTCCTTGTTGGCCATGTCCTCGCCGACACCTTCTTTCAACACTTGGCCGAACTCTTGCCAGAACTCGGCGTATTTTTCCGGCTGATTGGCGGACAGGTCTTCCAGCAGCCCCAGCACCTTCTTCACGCAGCCATTGCGGATGGCATCGATGTCCTTGCTTTCCTGCAGGATCTCGCGCGATACGTTCAGCGGCAGGTCGTTGCTGTCAATCACCCCGCGCACGAAACGCAGGTAGTGCGGCATCAGCTTCTCGGTGTCTTCCATGATGAAGACGCGGCGCACATAGAGCTTGACGCCCTGCTTGCGCTCGCGGTCGAACAGATCGAAGGGCGCGCGCGACGGGATGTAGAGCAGCTCGGTGTATTCCTGGCGTCCCTCGACGCGAGCGTGGCTCCAGGCCAGCGGGTCGGTGAAATCGTGGGCGACGTGTTTGTAGAACTCCTTGTACTGCTCTTCGCTGATCTCGCTCTTGCCGCGGGTCCACAGCGCGGAGGCGGAGTTCACCGCTTCCATTTCGTCGCTGACGATGACTTCGCCGTTTTCGCCGTAGCTATTGCCCTTTTTCATCTCGATCGGGATGGAGATGTGGTCGGAGTACTTGCGGACGATGCCTTTCAGCTTCCAGTCGTTCAGCAGCTCGTCCTCGCCCTCTTTCAGGTGCAGCACGATCTCGGTGCCGCGGCCGGCTTTTTCCACTTGCTCCAGCGTGTATTCGCCGGCGCCATGGGATTCCCAGCGGGTGGCGGCGGCATCGCCGGCGCGGCGGGTGGTCAGCGTGACCTTGTCCGCCACGATGAAGGCTGAGTAGAAGCCGACGCCGAACTGGCCGATCAGATTGGCGTCTTTCTTGGCGTCGCCGGACAGTTGCTCGAAAAAGGCCTTGGTGCCGGACTTGGCGATGGTACCGATATTGGCGATGACTTCGTCGCGGCTCATGCCGATGCCGTTGTCGGCGATGGTCAGCGTGCGCGCCTCGGCGTCGTAGCCGATGGTGATCTTCAGCTCCGGCTCGTTCTCGAACAGCTCCGGCTTGGCCAGGCCTTCGAAACGCAGCTTGTCGGCGGCATCGGAGGCGTTGGAAATCAATTCACGCAGGAAAATTTCCTTGTTGGAGTACAAGGAGTGGATCATCAGCTGCAGCAGCTGCTTGACTTCGGTCTGAAAACCCAGGGTTTCTTTCAATGCGCTCATGGTGACTTGGTCGAAAGTTGGTCAACGATGCGCATCAGATAAGGGCTGTCCCGGGGTTTTCAATACCCCTGCCCGCAACCCAGGATCGTCGCCGCGCGGACATGAAAAAGCCCCGCGACGAAATCGCGGGGCGGTTTGGCTCAGGACTTGATGGACTCAGGCGCGCTTGTCTTCGCGCAAGGCCGGCGGTAGCGCGAACACGGTGCTCTCCTCCACGCCAGCCAGTTCGCTGACGCTGTCGGCGCCAAACGCCTTGATCTGGTCTATCACCGCCTGCACCAGCACTTCCGGCGCGCTGGCGCCGGCGGTGACGCCAACGCGCTGCTTGCCGGCGAACCACGCCTCCTCCAGCTGACCGGCGTTGTCCACCATATAGGCGTCCACGCCCTTGAGCGCGGCCACTTCGCGCAGGCGATTGGAGTTGGAGCTATTAGGCGAGCCCACCACCACCACGATGTCGCACTCGTCGGCCAACACCTTCACCGCGTCCTGGCGGTTTTGCGTGGCGTAGCAGATATCGTCCTTCTTCGGGCTGGAGATCTCGGGAAAGCGCGCCTTCAGTTCGGCGATGATGTCGCGGGTCTCGTCCACCGACAGCGTGGTCTGGCTGACATAGGACAGCGCCGCCGGATTGCGCACCCGCAGCTTGGCGACATCGGCCACGTTTTCCACCAGATACATATTGCCATCCACCTGGCCCATGGTGCCTTCCACCTCGGGATGGCCGGCATGGCCTATCATGATGATTTCCATGCCCGCCTTGTGCATGCGCTTGACTTCGACATGCACCTTGGTCACCAAGGGACAGGTGGCATCGAATACCTGCAGGCCCAAAGCGGCGGCCTCCTCGCGCACCGACAGCGGCACGCCATGGGCGGAATACACCAGGGTGCTGCCGCTGGGTACGTCCTTCAGTTCTTCGATGAACACCGCGCCCTTGGCGCGCAGGTTCTCGACGACGAAGCGGTTATGCACCACTTCGTGGCGCACGTAGATCGGCGCGCCGTAGAGTTCGATCGCCCGCTCGACGATGGCGATGGCCCGGTCCACTCCGGCGCAGAAGCCGCGCGGATTGGCCAGCATGATGGTCTTCGTCATCACAAATCCTTGCTCAAGCCGCGGCGCTCAGGCGCGCGGCTTTCTGAAACTGTCCAGCACCATCAAGGCGGCTCCGACGCAGATGAAGGAGTCCGCCAGATTGAAAGCCGGGTACGACCAGCTGCTGTAGTAGTGCACCTGGATGAAATCGATCACATGGCCGTGGACGATGCGGTCTATCACATTGCCGAGCGCGCCGCCCATGATGAAGGCCGCGGCCAGGCTCATCAGCCCGCTGAAGCGGTTCTTGAAGATGTTCCAGCCCAGCCAGCCGGACACGGCGAACGCCAGGCCGGAAAACAGATACTTCTGCCAGCCGCCAGCGTCGTGCAGGAAGCTGAACGCCGCGCCCGGATTGTACAACAAGGTAAATCCGAAAAAGCCGGGAATGACTTCCCGGACTTCGCCGTACTGGTAATTGCCGTTGAAATAGATCTTGGACAATTGATCCAGCAGCACGATCACCGCGGCCAGCGCAAACCACTTCGGCCATTGCCTAGCCTTGGGCATAGTCATTGCAGAATCCATCAGACCTTCCATTGCGCTTAAGCGAAGCGCCGCGCACTCTAGATATCAAAGCGCCGGAAGCGCGGAGCTTGCGCTCCACTGCCTCCGGCCCAGCCTCGTCAAGCGATGGCTAACGGCCCGCCAAACTTAGGCGAACTTGCGGAACTCGCCCTTGCCGTCGATGTTATCCACGCAACGACCGCACACCGCGCCATGGCCGGCATGACTGCCGATGTCGGCGCGGTAGTGCCAGCAGCGCTCGCACTTCTGCTGCGTGGACGACACCACGCTGACGCGAGTGTGTTCACCTTGCTTGACGCTGGCTTTAGAGACAATCAGCACGAACTTGAGTTCATCGCCCAGGCTGTGCAGCCACGGCAGCAAGACGTCGTCGGCTTCAATCTCGATTTCCGCCTGCAACGAGGAGCCCAGTTGCTCGGCGCTGCGCAGTTCTTCGATCTGCTTGTTCACTTGAGCGCGCAGTTCGCGGATGGCCTGCCACTTGGCGGCCAAGGCCGCTTCGCGTTCGGCGGCCTGGGCCGGGAATTCGTGCCAGATGTGATAGAGGGTCGATTCTTCCTCGCTGTCCACCAACACATTCCACGCCTCGTCGGCGGTGAAGCACAGGATGGGCGCCACCATCAGCAGCAGGCTGCGGGTGATATGGTACAGCGCGGTCTGCGCGCTGCGGCGCGCGTGGCTGTCGGCCTTGGTGGTGTACAGCCGGTCCTTGATCACGTCCAGGTAGAAAGCGCCCAGGTCCTCGGAGCAATAGCCCACCACTTCCTGCACCACGTGATGGAAGGCATAACGCGAGTACAACTCGCCCACCACCTTTTCCTGCACTTCGCGCGCGCGCAGCAGCGCGTACTGGTCCAGTTCCACCATATTGGCCAAGGGCACGGTGTGTTCCAGCGGATCGAAGTCCGACAGATTGGACAGCAGGAAGCGGATGGTATTACGCAAGCGGCGATAGCTTTCCGTCGTGCGCTTCAGGATTTCCTGCGACAGCGACATATCGCCGGAGTAGTCGGCGCTGGCCACCCACAGGCGCAGGATGTCGGCGCCCAGGGTGCCGCAGATCTCTTCCGGCGCAATGCCGTTGCCGCGCGACTTGGACATCTTGTAGCCCTTGTCGTCCACGGTGAAACCGTGGGTCAGCAACTGCTTGTACGGCGCGCGGCCTATGGTGGCGCAACCGGTTTTCAGCGAGGACTGGAACCAGCCGCGGTGCTGGTCCGAGCCCTCCAGGTACAGGTCCGCCGGCCAGGCCAGTTCGGCGCGCTGCTTGAGCACGGCGAAATGGGTGGAGCCGGAGTCGAACCACACATCCAGAGTATCGGACAGCTTGCGGTAGTGCTCGGCCTCCTCGCCCAACAACTCCTTGGCATCCAGGCTGAACCAGGCTTCGATGCCCTGCTGCTCGATGCGCAGCGCCACTTCTTCCAGCAATTGCGCCGAGCGCGGATGCAATTCCCCGCTGTCCTTGTGGATGAAGAAGGTCATCGGCACGCCCCAATTACGCTGGCGCGACACGCACCAGTCCGGGCTGTTCTTGATCATCGCGTCCAGACGCGCGCGACCCCAAGCCGGGAAGAACTCGGTGGCATCCACCGCGCGTTGGCTGATGGAGCGCAGGGTCTCGCCGCCGTGGCCGGCCTTGTCCATGCCGATAAACCACTGCGGCGTAGCGCGGAAGATGATTGGGGTCTTGTGGCGCCAGCAATGCGGGTAGCTGTGCTCCAGCTTGGCCTTGTGCACCAACGCGCCGTGCTCTTCCAGCGTTTCGATGATGCGCGGATTGGCGTCCCATACCAGCAAGCCGGCGAACAGCTCGGTGCCGGACTTGTAGCAGCCGTTGTCGGCCACCGGGTTGGCCACCGGCAACTTGTAATGCAGGCCGGCCTGGAAGTCTTCCAGGCCATGCGCCGGCGCGGTGTGCACCAGACCAGTACCCGCGTCGGTGGTGACGTGATCGCCCAGGATCACCGGCACCTGACGCGCGTAGAACGGGTGTTGCAGCTGCAACAACTCCAGCGCCCGGCCCTTGGCCTCGCCCAATACTTGGCAAGATTCAACGCCATAGCGTTTCATCGCTGCCTCGGCCAGGTCCTTGGCCAGGACCAGCTTGCCCTTGGGGGTATCCAGCAATTGATAAACCAGTTCCGCGCCGACGGCGACGGCCTGGTTGGCCGGCAGGGTCCACGGCGTGGTGGTCCAGATCACCGCCATCGCGCCGGAGGCGTCCGCGCCGAAGATTTCACCCGCCTTGGCCGTGTCCACCAGCTTGAAACCGACGTCGATCGCCGGCGATACCTTGTCTTCGTATTCGACTTCGGCCTCGGCCAGCGAGGAGCCGCACTCGATGCACCAGTGCACCGGCTTCTCGCCCTTGCTCAGATAGCCATTCTCGAAGATCTTGCCGAGGGTGCGCACGATGTCGGCCTCGGTCTTGAAATCCATGGTCAGATAGGGATTGTCCCAATCGCCCAACACGCCCAGGCGGATGAAGCCCTTCTTCTGACGCGCCACTTGCTCTTTCGCGTATTCGCGGCACAGTTCGCGGAATTTGGCGGCGGGAATGTCCTTGCCGTGCAGCTTCTCCACCATCAGCTCGATGGGCAGGCCATGACAGTCCCAGCCCGGCACATAAGGCGCGTCGAAACCCGCCAGCGTCTTGGAGCGGACGATGATGTCCTTCAGCACCTTGTTGACCGCGTGGCCCAGGTGGATATCGTTGTTGGCGTACGGCGGGCCATCGTGCAGGATGAATTTGGGTCGGCCGGCGGAGAGCTTGCGCAGCTTTTCATAGCGCTTCTCCTCTTGCCAGCGCTTGACCCAGGCCGGTTCGCGTTTGGCCAGATCCCCGCGCATGGCGAAGGGGGTATCCAGCAGGTTTACGGTTTTACGATAATCGATGCTCATGCCTGCTCTCGCTGCAAACTTGTCAAATAGGTCTTGGCGCTGGCCGCGTCTTTTTCGATCTGAGCGATCAGCGCCGATAAATCATCATACCGCGCCTCATCGCGCAGTTTCTTCAAGAATCGCACCGTCAGCCGCTGGCCGTAGAGATCGCCAGCGAAATCGAACAGGTGCACTTCCAGCTTGTAGTCCGGCGTGTCGCTGACCGTCGGGTTCAGCCCCAGGCTGGCCACGCCCCCCAGCACGCCATCGGCGGTTTCCGCCTGCACCACGAACACGCCTTGCAGCGCCGGCCGCAGATGCGGCAAATGGATGTTGGCGGTGGGGAAGCCTATGGTACGCCCCAGTTTCTTGCCATGCACCACACGGCCGGAAATCTGGTACTCACGGCCCAGCAAGTGTTCCGCGCCCCCTAGGTCGCCGGCGGCCAGCCGTTCGCGCACCAGGGTGCTGGATGCCCGCTCGCCCATGGCCAGCACCGTGGGCATCGCCTCTGTAACGAAGTGGCTACAGGAGCTCAGCATTTCGAAATTGCCCTGACGCTTGGCGCCGAACTGGAAATCGTCGCCAATCAGCAAATACTTGGTCTGCAAACCCCGCACCAGCACTTTGTCGATGAAGTCCGGCGCCGACATGCCGGCGAAGCCGCGATTGAAGCGGTAGACAAACACATAGTCGACCAAGCCCAGCCGCTGCAGAAACGCCAACTTGTCGCGCAGCGTGGACAAGCGCCCAGGAGGATTGTCTCGCGTGAAGAATTCGCGTGGGTGCGGCTCGAAGGTCAACAGGGCCGTCGGCAAGCCGCGCGCATCGGCCTCCAGCCGCAGCCGTTGCAGCATTTTCTGATGGCCAAGATGCACGCCGTCAAAATTACCGATGGTCAAGGCGCAGGCTGACAGCCGGTAACGCTGCGGATCTCCAAAGAATACCTGCATGTGCTGGTCTTATTGCGTCCTGAAAACCTTCGATTGTATCTGCCCGCCATGGAAAGCGTCCAGACATGGAACACAATTGGACTCCAGCGGCGGGCCAATGCTTTTCCGCCATGCAGCAAAATAAAAAGCCCCGCTATTAGCGGGGCTTTTCAAACCGATTGTTTGAGTAAGATTACTTCTTCTCAACCAGCGATTCTTTAACCGCGTCGATGGTCAGCTCAACGCGACGATCAGACTCGATGCATTCCTTGATAGCCAGGTTCTGCTTGGAACCTTTCTTCTGGAATTTCGGGAATTTGGCCTTGCACTCGGCGGTCATCTTGGCTTCAGCGGAGCCACGACCAACGGAGGACACTTTGTCGGCCGGAACGCCAGCGGCTACGAAGTAGTTCTTAACCGCGTCAGCGCGTTCTTGCGACAGACGGTTGTTGTAGGCAGCGGAGCCCATGAAGTCGGTGTAGCCAGCAACTTCAACAGACTTCAGGTAGCCTTTGCCAGCGTTGGCTTTCAGCTTTTCAACCAGCGGGTCCAGTTCGTTCTTGGCATCGCCGCGCAGCTTGGCTTTGTCGAAGTCGAACAGTACTTTAGCGGACAGGGTGACTTTTTCTTTTTCGGAAACCAGCACCGGCTTCGGAGCTTCGGCTACCGGCTTGGCAGCTTCGCGATCGCCACATTCAACCAGGCCGTCCTTGGCCTTGTCGAAGAAGTTGGTTCTCCAGCACTCGCCGTAGTTGTTGCGAGTCACGGATTCGGTGGACTGGTCAACGGCATAGCCAGGTTTAGCAGCAAAAGCGCTAGCGGAAACCAACAGAGCAGCAACCAGGGCGCTCAGTTTCAGCTGTTTAGTCATGTTATTCCCTCTTTAATCTATAAAATGGGTAGCAATGCGGGCTGACGCAAAGACCACACGAACAATTTTACTGCAAACAACAGGGTGATCTGCAAACTGTGTTTATGCAGTTAACCCGCACTATAGAAACGCTGCAACCCCATGTCAACTTGAGGCGCCACAGATTGCGAGCAATCCGTTGCAAAAAAACATCAAAAAAAGCGTTTCTGCACGGCCTTTGTCTCGCATAAGCGACACATTACGCCTATGTGACGCGCCTACGAAACAGTGGCAGCGGATTCAGCACGGTGGCCTGATAGTTTTCGCTAAAAGTATTAAAACCATCCAACGAAGATTCCAGCGTCTTGCCTTCCTTGATGGCAAAAGCATCAAATCCGACTTGCGCCATGGAATGCAGCAGGTCTTGCCAGACATCTCCGATCGCCCGCAGTTCCCCGCGATAAGCGTAACGTTCACGCAGCAGCCGGGCATGACTGTAGCCGCGGCCGTCGGTGAAGGCCGGAAAATCGACGGCGATCAGCTCCAGCTCTGGCAAATCGGCCAGTAGCCGCGCCGGATCATCGTCCGGACTCAGCCAAACGCCAACCCGCGCCGCATGGCTGCGCCAGAACGCGCGGCGCTCCAGCCAGTCCGCCAGCGGCACGATCACATTGCCGCCCGCGGCGGTTTCTGGCAACTGGCCATTTTCATCCTGGCGCAGCAAATTCCAGTCATCCGGGCGCAACTGCCCTTGTTTAATGATGCTTGGCATACACCCGCTCCTTGAAGGGGTCAAGGCCGATGCGGCGCACGGTTTCGATAAAACGCTCGCCCGCTCCGCGCTGTTCTAGGTAAACACCCATGATGGTGGTGAAGGCCTTGGGCACATCGGCCTGGGCAAAGGACGGGCCTATCACCTTGCCTATGCTGGTGGCCGAGCCCTGGCTGCCGCCGAGGGTGATCTGATACCACTCCTCGCCATTCTTGTCGACGCCGAGAATGCCGATATTGCCGATGTGGTGATGGCCACAGGCGTTCATGCAGCCGGAGAAGTTGCAGTCGATATCGCCCAGGTCGTACAGGTAGTCCATATCCTCGAAAGTGCGTTGAATCGCTTCCGCCACCGGAATCGAACGCGCATTGGCCAAGGAGCAGAAATCGCCGCCGGGGCAGCAGATGATATCGGTCAACAAGCCGATATTGGGCGTGGCGAAGCCGTGCTGCCGCGCCAACTGCCACACCGCGTGCAAATCCCGCTCCGGCACGTCCGGCAACACAAGGTTCTGCTCGTGAGCAACGCGCAGTTCGCCAAAGCCGAAGCGGTCCGCCAACTCGGCCGCAGCGTCCATCTGCTCCGCGCTGATGTCGCCCGGCGGCACCCCGGTGCGTTTCAGCGACAACACCACCGAGCGATAGCCCTGCCGCTTGTGCGCGCGGGTATTGCGCTCCGCCCAGCGGGAGAAGGCTTTGTCCTGCGCCAGCAAGGCAGCGAATTCGGAAGACGCGCTTAGCGCCTGATAGGGCGGATCGGTGAAGAAGCTGGCGTAATGGGCGACATCCTCGTCGCGCAAGGTGGCCGGACCGCCCTTGATATGCAGCCATTCGTCCTCGACCTTGGCGGCGAAGCCTTCCACCGTCATCGCCTTGACCAGGATTTTGATGCGCGCCTTGTATTTGTTGTCGCGGCGGCCAAAGCGGTTATACACCCGCAGCACCGCGTCCAGATAGGTCAGCAGATGCGGAGTGGGCAGGAATTCCTTGACCACGTCGCCAACGATGGGGGTGCGCCCAAGACCGCCGCCCACCATCACCCTGAAGCCGACTTCGCCGGCTTCGCTGCGCACCACATGCAGACCGATATCGTGCACCCGGGTGGCCGCGCGGTCTTCCACGCTGCCGGATACCGCGATCTTGAATTTGCGCGGCAGGAAGGCGAATTCCGGATGCAGCGTGCTCCATTGACGGATGATTTCGCACCAGGGCCGCGGATCCAACAGCTCGTCGCCGGCCACGCCGGCGAAGGCGTCGGTGGTGGTATTGCGCACGCAGTTGCCCGAGGTCTGGATCGCATGCATTTCCACCGTGGACAGTTCTTCCAGGATATCCGGCACCCTGGCCAGTTCCGGCCAGTTGAACTGGATGTTCTGACGGGTGGTGAAATGACCGTAGCCTTTGTCGTAGCGGCGGGCGATGTCTGCGAGCTTGCGCAACTGGCCGCTGCGCAGATGGCCGTAGGGAATGGCGACGCGCAGCATCGGCGCATGTCGCTGCACATAGAGGCCGTTCATCAGCCGCAACGGGCGAAACTCGTCCTCGCTCAATTCGCCGGCCAGGTAGCGCCGGGTCTGATCACGGAATTGGGCCACGCGCTCGCGCACGATGCGGTGGTCGACTTCATCATATTGATACATGGGCTCTTCCAGACGGCGCTATGCCGGGCGTTTCAAGGGGCTGGCCTGGTGCAGGCCGCACTCTTTGGATTCAGGGTTTTCCCACCACCAGCGCCCGGCGCGGACATCCTCGCCCACCGAGATCGCCCGAGTACAGGGCGCGCAGCCAATGGAGGGATAGTGACGGTCGTGCAGAGCGTTGTAAGGCACCTCTTGCGCGCGCAGGTAGTCCCAGACATCGCGCTCGCTCCAGTCCAGCAGCGGGCTGAACTTCTGCAGGCCATTGTCGGCGTCGTAGGCGCTGACCTGCAGGTCCTGACGCGTCGGTGATTGCTCGCGCCGCAGGCCGGTGATCCATGCCGAGCGCCCGGCCAGCGCGCGCCTCAGCGGCTCCAGCTTGCGCACCTGGCAACAGGACTTGCGCTGATCGACGCTTTGATAGAAACCGTTGATGCCATGCAGCTTGACGTAGTGCTCGACCGCGGCGGCCTGCGGGAAATACACCGTCACCGGGTGGCTGGGATAGCGCTCTTCCACCCGCTGCATCAAGTCGTAGGTTTCCGCCGGCAGGCGGCCGGTATCCAGGCTGAAGGCGGCGATAGGCAGGCCCAGCCGCGCGATCAGATCCGTCAGCACCATGTCTTCGGCGCCATAGCTATTGGCCAGCACCACGTCCGGGTGCTCGGCGGCGATCGCGCGCAGACAGGCGGCGGCCGCGTCGAGTTTTGCTTCCAGGCTCATCAAAAGCTCCAGGCAGGAAATTTCACGACAATCCTACCCAAGCCGCTTATAAACCTAAAAGAATATTGTGTTAGTATTTAATTACTACAGGTTTTAAGAGGATGGCGTCGCATGAAGCTGCAACAACTGCGTTACTTGGTCGAAGTGGCCAAGCAAGGGCTGAACGTATCGGAGGCCGCGGAAAAACTGCACACCTCGCAGCCGGGCATTTCCAAGCAGATCCGCCTGCTGGAGGACGAACTGGGCATTCAGGTCTTCATCCGCAACGGCAAGCGGGTGGTTTCGGTGTCCGAGCCGGGCAAGGAGGTCTTGCGCATTTCCGAGCGCATTCTGCGCGAGGCGCAGAACCTGAAGCGGGTGGGCGACGAATTCTCCAAGGAGGCGGAAGGCGCGCTGACCATCGCCACCACCCACACCCAGGCGCGCTATGCGCTGCCGCCAGCCATCGCCGAGTTCGTTCGACGTTACCCCAAGGTGAGGCTGTCGATCAAGCAGGGCAGTCCCACTCAGATCTGCGAAATGGTGGTGTCCGGCGAAGCCGACCTCGCCATCGCCACCGAAGGCATCGCCTTGTACAAGGAATTGGCGATGCTGCCCTGCTATGAATGGAACCGTTCCATCGTGGTGCCGGAAGGACACGAGCTGACAAAGCTGGATCACCCTCTGACACTGGCGGACATCGCCCGCTACCCCATCGTCACTTACGACTTCGCCTTCGCCGGCCGCTCCAAGATCAACAAGGCCTTCGCCGACCAAGGCCTGGCGCCCAATGTGGTGCTGACCGCGATCGACACCGACGTGATCAAGACCTATGTCAGCCTGGGCCTGGGCATAGGCATCATCGCCAGCATGGCTTACGAGCCGGAGCGCGATCTCAATCTGCAGTTGCTGGACGCCGGCCAGCTGTTCGAGCCGTCCACCACCAAGATAGGCATCCGCAAGGACGCCTATCTACGCGGTTTCGCCTACACCTTCATCGAGTTGTTCGCGCCGCATCTGCACCGACGCGAAGTCGAGGCCGCGCTGCTGGCGCGAGATCCGGACAGCGAGGATTGAGGCTGGACCAGTCAAGCAAAACAAAACGCCCCGCTAGCGGGGCGTTTTTGTATGCGACAGCGTCGGATCAGAGCGTCAGCCCGCCGGTTACTTCAATGGCGGCGCCATTGATGTAGCTGGCCTCGTCGGATGCCAGGAAGGCGTAGACATTGGCGATCTCGGTCGGGTCGGCCATGCGTCGCATCGGCACCTTGTCTTCCATCGCCTGGATCACCTTTTCCGGCATCGACTGCAGGATGGGAGTGGCGACGAAGCCCGGGCACACCGCATTGGCGCGGATGCCCTTCTTGCCCAGTTCCTTGGCCCAGGTCTTGACGAAACCGATCACGCCGAACTTGGATGCGGCGTAGTTGGTCTGGCCGAAGTTGCCGTAGACGCCCACCACCGAGGACGCGTTCAGGATCACGCCGCCGCCCTGCTCCACCATGGTGTCGATCACCGCGCGGGCACAGTTGTAGACGCCTTTCAGATTGATGTCGATCACCTTGTCGAACTGGTCCTCGGTCATCTTCATCAGCTGCGCATCCATGACGATGCCGGCATTGTTGACCAGCACGTCGATGCGGCCGCGGCGGTTTTTCAGGTCGGCCACCATTTCGGCGATCTGGCCCTTATTGGTCACGTCCACCTTGTAGCCGATGGCCTCGCCGCCGGCTTGCTGCAGTTCATCGACCACCGCGTTGACGGCATCCAGATTGAGGTCGCAAACGGCGACGACCGCGCCTTCCTTCACGAATTTCTCGGCGGTCGCCTTGCCGATGCCGCTGGCGGCGCCGGTGATGATGGAGACTTTACCTTTCAAGCGCATGGATTTTCCTTACTGACTTTGTAGATAACAGGCAATCCGCCCAGAGGCCGGATCCAACAACTCCACCATCGACCATCTACGGCCAAACACCTGTTTTTATTGAATATTTTTCTTATTGAAAAATAAAAGCGGGAGTTTGTGCGCCGCAGCCATTGCAGCGCACAAGACGCACTGCAATATAGCGCACTCACTCCCGCCGGTAAAGCAACTGCTCTACAGGTCAGTTACCACTTGTAACTGCCCTGGCGCGTAGGCTTATTCCAGGCCCTTGCTGGCCAGATAGTCTTCGTAGTTGCCGGTGTAGTAGTCGTAACCGCCCTTGCCGTCCAGTTCCAGCACATGGGTCGCCAGCGAGCTGACGAACTGCCGGTCATGGGAGACGAAGATCAAGGTGCCCTTGTACTTTTCCAAGGCCATGTTCAGGGATTCGATCGACTCCATGTCCATATGGTTGGTCGGCTCGTCCATGATCATCACATTCGGCTTTTGCAGGATCAGCTTGCCGTACAGCATGCGGCCCTTCTCGCCGCCGGACAGCACCCGCACCGGCTTGCCCACCTCGTCGCCGCCAAACAGCAGACGGCCCAGCGTGCCGCGGATCACCTGTTCGTCGTCGCCTTCCTGACCCCATTCGCGCATCCATTCGGTCAGCGTCATATCGCTGTCGAAATCCGCTTCGTGGTCCTGGGCGAAATAGCCGACTTGAGCTTTCTCCGCCCACTTGATCGAACCGCGGTCCGCGCTCAGGCCTTCGGCGAACGGCGCGCTGAATGCGCCGGCCAGCAGCTTGACCAGCGAGGTCTTGCCCGCGCCGTTGGGGCCGATGACGGCCAGGCGGGCGCCGGCTTCCAGAATCAGGCTCAGGTCCTTGAACAGCACCTTGCTGTCGTAAGCCTTGTTGAGGTGATCCACCTCCACCGCCTGACGGTGCAGCTTGAACTTGTCGTCCATTTCAAAGCGGATGAACGGGTTCTGACGGCTGGACGGCTTCACTTCCACCATTTCGGACTTCAGCTTGTCCACCTGCTTCAGTCGGCTGGTCGCCTGGCGCGCCTTGGACTTGTTGGCGGAGAAGCGGGCCACGAACTCCTGCAGTTCCTGGATGCGCTCCTTGGCCTTGCTGTTGGACGACAGCTGACGCTCCCTTGCCTGAGCCGACGCGATCATGTAGTCGTCGTAGTTGCCCGGGTAGATGCGGATGGTGTTGTAGTCCAAGTCCGCCATATGGGTGCACACCGAGTTCAGGAAGTGACGGTCGTGCGAAATGATGATCATGGTGGCGTTGCGCTCGTTGAGCACGTGTTCCAGCCAGCGGATGGTGTTGATGTCCAGGTTGTTGGTCGGTTCGTCCAGCAACAGGATGTCCGGATTGGAGAACAGCGCCTGCGCCAGCAGCACGCGCAGCTTCCAGCCCGGCGCCACTTCGCTCATCGGGCCGGCGTGCTGTTCCACCGGAATGCCCACGCCCATCAGCAGTTCGCCCGCGCGCGCTTCCGCGGTGTAGCCGTCGTACTCGGCGAACTTGGCTTCCAGTTCGGCCGCGTGCATATAGTCGTCTTCGCTGGCCTCCGGGTTGGCGTAGATGGCGTCGCGTTCGCTCATCGCAGCCCACATCTCGGTGTGGCCCATCATCACCACGTCGATGACGCGCTGATCTTCATAGGCGAACTGATCCTGACGCAGCTTACCCAGGCGCAGACCGTTCTCGATGGCCACCTCGCCGCTGGTCTGCTCCAGGTCGCCACCCAGAATTTTCATAAAAGTGGATTTGCCGGAACCGTTGGCGCCGATCAGGCCATAACGGTTGCCTTCGCCAAATTTGACGGAAACCTTTTCGAACAAAGGTTTGACGCCAAACTGCATGGTAATGTTGCTTGTGGTAATCACGCTTAGGGATCCTTCAGCCAGATAGCCGTAAGTATCGGAAAAACGTGGGATTCTAGCACAGTACGGCCATTTTCCCGAGCCATCCGTCAAGGAATCGCCGAGCACCTTTTGCCAGCTTCTCGAATTCCGCTACAATCGTGAATCTTGTTTTCTATTCCCTGAGATAGGCTGAACTATGCTTACCGGTAGCTTGGTCGCCCTAGTCACCCCGATGTCGGAAGACGGCACGGTCGACTACGAGGCACTGCGACGACTCGTCGATTTCCATATTGACAATGGCACCGACGGCATTGTCGCGGTTGGCACCACCGGCGAATCCGCCACCCTGGGCGTGAGCGAGCACATCGCCGTGGTCAAGGCCGTCGTCGATTATGCGGCGGGCCGGGTCAAGGTCGTCGCCGGCGCCGGCGGCAACTCCACCGCCGAAGCGATCGAACTGAGCCATCTCTCCCAGGAGGTCGGCGCCGACTACGTGCTGTCGGTCGTGCCTTATTACAACAAGCCGACCCAGGAAGGCCTGTACCAGCATTTCAAGGCCATCGCCGACGCCAGCAAGCTGCCGGTCATCCTTTATAATGTGCCCGGCCGCACCGTGGCCGACATGAGCAATGACACCACGCTGCGCCTGGCCGAGCACCCGAACATCGTGGGCCTGAAAGACGCCACCGGCGACATTGGCCGCGCCTGCGATCTGTTCATGCGCGCGCCCGCGGGCTTCACCCTCTATTCCGGCGACGACGCCACCGGCATGGCTTTCATGCTCTGCGGCGGCCACGGCGTGATCTCGGTCACCGCCAATATCGCCCCCAAGCTGATGAGCGAGCTTTGCAAGGCCGCCACCAGCGGCAACGCCAAGCTGGCGCGCGAGATCAACGACAAACTACAAGGCCTGCACAAGCACCTGTTTATTGAACCCAACCCGATTCCGGCGAAGTGGGCGCTGATGCGGATGAAGCGGATCCCCGCCGGCATCCGCCTGCCGCTGACCCCGCTGTCCGCTGGCGCGCAAGCCGCAGTGGAAGCGGCCATGAAACAAGCTGAAGTCCTTTGAAACCATCCCCTGCTGAAATGATGGGAGACCGCATGAAACGAACCGCGCCCGCCGCGATTCTGCTGGCAACCGGCATCCTCGCCGGCTGCAGCTCGCAACAGCCGCTGACCAAGAAGCTGGACTACCAGTCCGACAAGCCCAAGACCGTCAACACCCTGGAAGTGCCGCCGGACCTGACCGCGCCGCAAGTCCAGAACAAGTACACCATCCCCGGCGCGGCCAGCGCCGCCGCCGCGGCGCAGGACACCAATGCCGGCACCCAGGCGCAACAACCAGCGGCCGGCAGTTCGGTCGCGCTGAACAAGCTGGACAACATCAAGATGGAGCGCGCCGGCACCCAGCGTTGGCTGGTGGTGTCGGGCAAGAGCCCGGAACAACTGTGGCCGGCGCTGAAAGCCTTCTGGCAGGACAACGGCTTCGTGATCAAGAGCGAAGACCCGGCAGTGGGCGTGATGGAAACCGATTGGGCGGAAAACCGCGCCAAGCTGCCTAACGACGGCCTGCGCAAGCTGCTGGAAACCGTCGGCCTCGGCAGCGTCTACTCCACCGGCGAGCGCGACAAGTTCCGCATCCGCCTGGAAAAGACCGCCAATGGCACCGAAGTCTACTTCTCCCACCGCGGCATGGAAGAAGTCTATGCCGACTCCACCAAGACCAACACCATCTGGCAACCACGCGCCACCGACCCGGGCCTGGAGGCCGAGTTGCTGGGCCGCTTCATGATGAATCTGGGCATGGCGGAAGATAAAGCACGCGAACAAGTCAAACAGACGCTGAGCGCTCCGGCCAAGCCGCAAACCCCCATCGTCGACGGCCAGCTGGTGCTCAGCGACGAGTTCGACCGCGCTTGGCGCCGCGTCGGCCTGGCGCTGGATCGCGTCGGCCTGGTGGTCAGCGACCGCGATCGCTCCCAGGGTGTCTACTTCGTCAAGCCGGCCAAGAGCGAAACCGACAAGAACGAGTCCGGCGGCTTCTGGTCCAGCCTCGCCTTCTGGAAGAGCGACGACGGCAAGTCCGCCAAGCCCACCGAACAGGAATACCGTGTGCAGATCAAGGAAAACGCGCCCGGCTCCACCACGGTGTCCATCCAGGACAAGCAAGGTAAGCCGCTGTCGGATGCGTTCAGCAAGGCAGCGCTGTCCAAACTGCAAACCGAGTTGCAATAAGCGCGGATTAGCGCGCGATAAAAAAGCCCGCTATTGCGGGCTTTTTTTGCGCCTTCTATTTACTTAAACGCCGACGGGAACAAGCAGCCCATCGTCAAGCAAAATGTAACGCTTTGTAGCAAACAGACAATAGTGTTGTTTTCATGTTGCAACACACTATTTTCTATTTGCTACAGACACAAAAAAACCGGCCATAGCCGGTTTTTTTGTCGCTGGCCAAGAACTACTTGGCAGCGGAAGCCTCAGCAGCCGGAGCGGAAGCAGCAGCCGGAGCGGAAGCTTCAGCAGCCGGAGCGGATGCCGGAGCAGCAGCCGGAGCGGATGCTTCAACAGCAGGAGCGGAAGCTTCAGCCGGAGCTTCCGCTTTCTTACCGCAAGCGGACAGGGCTACAGCCAGCAGGGCAGCAACGAGGAGCGACTGTTTCATTTTTTCATTACCTTTGAGGATAAGTTGAACAAGACGTCAGTTATCGCACGGTCTTCGAAATAAGCCGGGCGACTGAAAATCCATCAGTGCGCAAATTGTATCACGAATAAAAAGGCTGTATAGGGGGCAAAATTCCAAAAAAACACCTTTGCCCATAATCCTCTTCCGCAAAGCAGCATAGCCACAAAAACGGGCGTTTACCCCCGTCCTTGAGGCCAGAATTTGTCGATATCACTTGCGCATCCGAACAATTTCTGTGGCTATTTTGCTACATTCATCGCGAGATGCCAATAGCCTGCCAGGTATCCCTCGTATAAACATTCCCGCATGCCGACGCTAAGCGCGACTCCATCGATGCTTCTGGCATTGGCAAACCCGCGCCAGGCCGCCGCATCCGCTGCCACCGTGTCGAGTTTCTCGCCATTGCAATAGAAATCTTCGCCGCAGAACAGAATCTGGCTCTTGCGGTCCAGCACCAAACCCTGCTCCACCGCCGCCTGCTCGAATTCGTCTTCGTCCAGTTCGTCTTCGGGAGCATCGTAAAAAACATGCGCCTTGGGTTCGGTCAGGTAATGCCCAAGGAAATCACCCACCGTCGCGCGGTCCCAGCGCACCTGTTCCAGCAGACGGCTGACCTGATCGATCATGTCATCGCCGATGCGGGCAGGATCCTGCTGCAGTCGCAGGCCAGGATCGGCGTACACGCCGTCCACGCAAAGCCGGTCCTGCAGATGCACTAGGAATTGCGTCGCCAGCTCTTGCGCCGGCGGCGCGCGGAAACCGATCGAATAGGTCATGCCCGGATCCAGCGCCACGCCGTGATGAGCGCACTTGGGCGGCAAGTAGAGCATGTCGCCGTGTTCCAGCACGAACTCCTGCTCGCAGCGGAAGTCCTTCAGCACCCGGATCGGCGCGTCTTCGATGAAATCATCGTCGTGCTGGGTGGATATCTGCCAGCGCTTGCGACCGCCCACCTGCAGCAGGAACACATCGTAGGCATCGAAGTGCGGGCCGACGGTACCGCCCGGCGGCGCGTAGCTGATCATCAAATCATCCAGCCGCGCATAAGGAATGAAGTTGAAGCGCCACAGGATCTCGTCGATATGCGGCAAGTGCTGATTGACACCCTGCACCAGCAGGGTCCAATCCGTTTCCGGCAGACGGCGGAAACGCGCCGGACGGAACGGGCCACGCTCCAGGCTCCAGCGGCCGTTGCGGTATTCGATCAGGCGCGACTCGGCGTCTTCGCGGGTCGCCAGTTGCGACAACACGGAAAAGTCCGCCAGCGGACCGACATCGGTCAGCGCGCCACGTATCAGCAGCGGCTTCTTGTGCCAGTACTCGGCAAGGAATTGTTCGGGCGACATGCCGCCCAGCAATGTTGTTGTGTTCATGGCAGTTTCACGGGCTGAAACGCCCGGCAATGGTTTACAATATGGGATGCGCGCGATAGCGGCGCAGCTGAAACGCTTTAGATGGCTGCCCCGCGCCGCCATCCGCTTTATTTACCTTCCTTCACGGATCCGCACTCATGCAAATCTCCAAAAACACCGTCGTTACCCTCCACTACGAGATGTTCGACGCTGACAACAACCTCCTCGACAAGACCGAAGAGCCGATCAGCTATCTGCACGGTGGCTACGACGGCATCTTCCCGCTGGTGGAAGAAGCGTTGGAAGGCAAGGCCGTTGGCGACTCCATCGATGTCAAGATGACGCCTGACGATGCTTTCGGCGACCCGGAAGAAGAACTGATCCGCGTGGAAGATCTGGACGTATTCCCGGCAGACGTCGAAGTCGGCATGATGTTCGAAGCCGATGATCCGGAAACCGGCGATGTGCTGCTGTTCCGCGTCACCGATATCGCCGACGGCAAAGCCGTGGTCGACGCCAACCACCCGCTGGCCGGCCAGAGCATTCGCTTCGCCGCCAAGGTGGTGGAAGTCCGCGCCGCCAGCGCCGACGAAGTCAGCCATGGCCACGCCCACGGCGAACACGGCCACCATCATTGATCAGGCCGCAGGCATAGCCGGCATGGCGTCATTGTAATGCTTTTGCCGGCGCGCCGGCCCGATTTCGACAAAGGCGGCCCATGGCCGCCTTTGTCTTGATACCCCCCCGCGCTCGCCTCAGACCTGACGCAAACGCCGCCAGCGCCAGCACCCCGCCGCCAGCACCAGCGCACAAAGCGCCAACCTCAGCGCATATTCCTCATGACTGCCGGACTTGTACAACAGCCATAGCAACTGCCCGGCCAGCGGCGCCAACAGCGCCATCTGCACGCGCGCGCTCAACCCCTCCGGCCAGCCCCGTGGCCAGGCCCAAACGCAGGCGGCGTACATCGCGGCCCAGCCCAGCAACGCGCCCACCGTCACATCCAATGGCCAATGCACGCCTATCGCCAAGCGCGACAGCATCACCAAGATCACCACCGTCGTCAGCACCACGCCCCGGCGCAGCATGCCGGAATAGTAAAGAAAGCTCGCCAGCGTCGCCGACGCCATCGCGTGGCCGGACGGGAAGGAACCATTGCCAGGTAGATCATCCAGCAAGTGCACCGAGCCCGGCGGCAGCACCAGCGGCGGCCGCGGCTCGGCAAAGCCAGCCTTGAGCACGATGGCCAGAAACACGCCCATGCCACAGCCGGCCAGCAAGGCCGGCAGCTTGTCCGGCCGCCGCCAGCTCAAGGCCAGCAGCAGGGCCAGCACCGTGGGCCAGTCTCCCAATACGCTCAACAGGCGCCAGAACGCACCGGGCGCGACGCGGCCGGCCTCGTGCAAGATCAGGAACAACTCGCGATTGCAATCCGGCGATATCGCCAGCAGAAACGCCAGCGGCGATAACAACAACGCCGGCCACAGCCGGCGCAGACAGGACAACTTAAACCACATCAGTCAGCTTTCATCATTGCAAGGGTGATTCGATCCAGACCCGCCAGATCGACAATGGTTTCCACCTGCTGCAAGCCGGCGGCGGCGAACAGGCCACGTACCGCCGGCCCCTGGTCGTAGCCGTGTTCGACCATCAACCAGCCGCCCGGCAGCAAGCGCCTAGGTGCGCCGGCGGCGATCTCGCGCAGGCAGGCCAGCCCGTCGGCCTCGTCGGTCAGCGCCATTCGCGGCTCGAAGCGCACATCCCCCTGCCCCAGATGTTCGTCATCCGAGCGGATATAGGGCGGATTGGACACGATGAGATCGAAGACCGCGTCCGCGGGCAGCGCTTGGTACCAGCTGCCCTGATGAAACTCGACTTGCGCCCCCAGGCGTTCGGCGTTGCCGCGCGCGATGGTCAGCGCCTCCGGCGACAAATCCACTGCGCGGACTCGCCACTCCGGCGCTTCCAGCGCCAGCGTCGTCGCGATGGCGCCGCTGCCGGTGCCCAGGTCGACAACGCAGGCGGCGCGGCCGCCAAACCGCTGCAGCGCCGCTTCGATCAAGTGCTCGGTTTCCGGACGCGGAATCAATACCTGCGGCCCCACGGTGAAGTCGCGACCGTAAAATTCGCGCCGGCCGATCAGATAGGCCACCGGCTCGCCGGCGGCGCGCCTGGCGGCCAGCACGCGAAAATTCGCCTCTTCTTCGGCGCTCAACGCCTGTTCGGGATAGGCCACGATGCGAGCGTGAGTCAGCGCCGGCGCCGCCTGCTGCAACAGCATGCGCGCTTCCAGACGGGGCAAGGGGTAGAGGCGCAGCGCCTCGGCTATCGTCAACATGGTCGTCACAACAGGAACAGGGTGGCCAGACCCAGGAAGATGAAGAAGCCGCCGGAATCAGTGCAGGCGGTGATCAGCACGCTGGAGCCCAGCGCCGGATCGCGACCGGAACGCTGCATCAGGCAGGGAATCAGCACGCCCATGGTGGCGGCCAGCATCAGGTTGAGCAGCATCGCACCCAGCATCACCAGACCCAGCGAAAAGCTGCCGTACAGCAGCCAGGCCACGCTGCCTATCACTCCGCCCCACAACACCCCGTTGATCATGCTGACCCGCAACTCCTTGCGCCACAGCCGCCAGGCCTGGTTCAGCTGCATCTGTCCCATCGCCAGCGCGCGCACGATCATGGTGATGGTCTGATTACCGGAGTTGCCGCCAATGCCGGCGACGATGGGCATCAGCGCCGCCAGCGCCACCAATTGGGAAATGGAGTGTTCGAACACGCCGATCACGCGCGAGGCGATGAAGGCGGTGCACAGATTGATCGCCAGCCAGGCCCAGCGGTTCTTCACCGAGTCGATCACCGGCGCGAACAGGTCTTCTTCCTCTTTCAGACCAGCCAGATTCAGCACTTCGCTGTCGGATTCCTCGCGGATCACGTCCACCATCTCGTCCACGGTCAGCCGGCCGATCAGCTTGCCGGCCTCGTCCACCACCGGCGCGGTGATCAAGTCGTAACGCTCGAAGGCCAGCGCCGCGTCGGCGGCGTCTTCGTCCGGATTGAAGCTGACCAGTTCGGTGGCCATCACCTCGGACACCAGCGCGTCGGGATCGGACACCAGCAGCTTGCGGATGGACAACACGCCCATCAACAAGCCTTGCTCGTCGATGACGAAAATCTTGTCGGTGTGGGCCGGCAGTTCATCGAAGCGGCGCAGATAGCGCAGCACCACCTCGCAACTGACGTCGGCGCGGATCTTGACCAGGTCGAAATCCATCAGCGCGCCAACCTTGTCTTCATCGTAGGACAAGGCCGACTGCAGCTGGGCGCGCTCTTCCTCGTCCAGGCCGCCCATCACTTCGTACACCACCTGGCGCGGCATGTCCGGCGCCAGCTCGGCCAGTTCGTCGGCGTCCAGCTGCTCGGCGGCGTTGACCAGCTCGCCGTGCTCCATCACTTCGATCAGCGATTCCCTGACCGCGTCCGACACCTCCAGCAGGATGGCGCCGTCGCGCGCGCCGTCCACCTGATCCCAGACCAGCAGGCGTTCTTCCAGCGGCAAGGCTTCCAGGATATGCGCGACATCGGCCGGATGCAGTTGCTCCAGCTTCAGGCGCAGCGCTTCCAGATTGTAATGCGGGGCCAACGGATCCGTCGGCGCGTCGCTCGCCTCCGGACGGGATACCAGATCTTCCAACTGCCGCTGGCGCTCGATCAGGCGCTGCACCAGGGCCAGGCTTTCTTGCAGACGATCGGCGGATTGTTGCTTGAAGGCAACCGTCATGCACGTCTCCTTCCGCCTCGATGGCGCGCGGCGCGGGCGGTCGGAGGCGGGCTTTATTCTCTAACGGTAAATCGGGATTGGATTACGGGGTAACTGGGTAAGTCCATGTGTAGCCGCCATGCCTAGCGCACGGCGCACTTGAAGAAAGTCGCGATTGTAACATGCGCCCGCCCGCGGCTCCAATTGCGCCCCAGGGATCAGGGCAGCTCCACGTAAGCCATGCGCCGCTGGATGATGCGGGTCTTGCGCGCCAGGCCGGGCGCGCCACGATGGCTGTCGTAATAACGCGGATTGGGCACCATCGCGGCCAGTTTGGCCGCCTGCGCCGACGACAGCCGCGCCGCGCTCGAACGATAGTAATGGCGCGACGCCGCCTCGGCGCCAAACACGCCGTTGCCCCATTCGATCACGTTCAGGTAGATCTCGAAGATGCGTCGCTTGTCCAGCACCGTTTCCAGCATCACCGTGATCAAGGCTTCCTCCAGCTTGCGCCATGGCGTCTTGCTGCTGGACAGGAACAGATTCTTGGCCAACTGCTGGCTGATGGTGGAGCCGCCGGCGACGATCTTGCCCTTCTTCAGGTTCTTCTCGAACGCGGCCTCGATGCCGTCCCAGTCAAAACCTTCGTGGTCGACGAACTTGGCGTCCTCGGATGCGATCAGCGCGCGCTTGAGATTGGGCGAGATCTGCTCATAACTCACCCATTTGTGGCGCAGCTCGGCCTCGGGGTCATCCTGCTGCAGCTTGGCCAGCTGTTCGTTCATGAAAGAACTGGCCGCCGGATTGTGGCCGCGCCAATAGACGATATGGCCGAAGATCCACAGGTTATACAGCAGAAAGGCGGCCATCAGGGCCGCCAGCACTTTCAGGAAAAGACGCATCATCTGACTCGCAAAGCGAGCCCCCTCGCAGGGCAAGGGGGATTGGGATTCAAACCGCGGGAGGGAAAAGCGACGCCTTGTGTCTATGGGTCCGGACCCGCCGGACCCGGCGAGCGTCAGGCCAGCACTTCCCGCAGCATATTGGTCACTTTGCGAGTGGCCGGCTCCACGCCGCGCCAGATGGCGAAGGATTCCGCCGCCTGCTCCACCAGCATGCCCAGGCCATCGGCCAGCATGCCGGCGTTTTCCGCCTGCGCGCGCTGCAGGAAAGGGGTCAGGCCCTTGCTGTACACCATGTCGTAAGCCAGGGTACGAGCCGTGAACAGGCCGTAGGGAATCGGCGGCAGTTCATTGCTGAGGCTGGTCGATGTCGCATTGATCACGATGTCGAAGCTGCGTCCCTTCAACTGCTCGTAGCCTATGGCCTCCACCTTGCCCCAGGGCGCGAAGTGATGCGCCAGCGCCTCGGCCTTGATCAGGGTGCGGTTGGCGATGGTCAAGGCGGCCGGCTTTTGCGCCAGGATGGGTTCCAGCACGCCGCGCACCGCGCCGCCCGCGCCCAGGATCAGCACCTTGGCGCCGGCGATCGGGTAGTCCAGATTATCAACGATGTCGCGCACCAGGCCGACGCCGTCGGTATTGTCGCCATAGGCCTTGCCGTCGCGGAAGCTCAGGGTGTTGACCGCTTCGGCGGCGCGCGCGCGCTCGGTCACTTCATTGGCGAAGCGGTAAGCGTCGCCCTTGAACGGCAGCGTGATGTTCAAACCCTTGCCGCCGGCGGCGACGAATTCGGACACCACCCCGTTGAACTGCCCCAGCTCGGCGAACAGCTTGTCGTAGCTGATGTCCTGCCCGGTCGCGCTGGCGAATTCGTTATGAATGAAGGGCGACTGGCTATGGGAAACGGGATTGCCGATAACGGCGTAACGGTCGGTCATGAGTCAGCTTTCCAAAATGTCGGCATGTTATGTATATAAAAGCGGCTAACAAAACCTCGCCGCTAGGCAAACACGCGGACTCCGGCTGGGTTTTGTTGGCGGCTCTCGCCGTCTTGCTCGCAAGCGAGCGGCGCCAGAACGACACTTTGCCGTGGAACACGGCAAACATCAACCACGTCGCGCCGCTTGCCGCCACCTCAGCCCTGCTGCCAGGGCAGGCCGCGCGCCTTCCAGCCGCCCAGCGCGCCGCGATGCCCCGCCGCGTCCTTATCGCCCTCGAAACCTTCCAGCACGTTGTAGGCCTCGGTATAACCGGCGGCGGCGGCCAGGCGCGCGGCTTCGTCCGAGCGCACGCCGGAGCGGCACATCAGCATCAGTATCCCATCCTTGGGCAGCATCTCCTGCAATTGCTCGATGAAACGCGGATTAGGCTGCATTCCGGGAAAGCTTCGCCACTCCAGCCGCTGGGCATAGGGCACCACGCCGACGAACTGCCATTCCGCCGCGCTGCGCACGTCCAGCAAGGTCGCCTCCGGCAGCGCCTGCTTCAACTGGTGCGCCTCCTGCGGCGTCAGCGCGCCGCGATAGGGCAAACCCTGTTCTTCGGCCCGGCGCTGCGCCTGCTGCAATATCTGCGTCATTTGATCCATGCAAGCTCTCCTCGCGGCCAAGACCGCCCTCAATACCTTTATATACACAGATTATCCATACCAGCGCACCGCTGCAACGCAAGATCAGCCCCATTTTGGTGCACGACTTCGGTACAGGCACCAAGCTGGTTCATTCAACTCTGCTAGCGCCCGTTTTTGGGCTATGACACAATGGAATCTCGGCGATTTTAAGCTGGCACGCTTAATGCTTAAGCGTTAGCCGTACACTAATTCGCACATGATGCATGTAGCCTTTCAGGAGAAAACCATGGCGGTTGCAGACGTAGTCAAGCTGATTACCGAAAACGATGTCAAATTCGTAGACCTGCGCTTTACCGATACCCGCGGCAAAGAACAACACGTGACCATCCCGGCCCACGTGCTGCTGGACGATCCGGAAGCATGGTTCGAGCACGGCCATGCTTTCGACGGCTCCTCGATCGCAGGCTGGAAAGGCATTCAGGCATCCGACATGCTGCTGATGGCCGACCCGGCCACCGCTCGCATCGACCCCTTCTACGACGAACCCACCGTCTTCCTACACTGCGATGTGATCGACCCGGCCGACGGCAAGGGCTATGACCGCGACCCGCGCTCCATCGCCAAGCGCGCCGAAGCCTATCTGAAGGCATCCGGCCTGGGCGACACCGCCTACTTCGGCCCGGAGCCGGAATTCTTCGTCTTCGACAGCGTGACCTGGGGCACCGACATGTCCGGCTGCTTCGTCAAGATCAAGGCCGAGGAAGCCGCATGGGCGTCCGCCGAGGAATTCGAAGGCGGCAATATGGGCCACCGCCCGGGCGTCAAGGGCGGCTACTTCCCGGTGCCGCCGGTGGACTCCTCCCAGGACATCCGCTCCGCCATGGTGCTGCTGCTGGAAGAACTGGGCATCCCGGTGGAAGTGCATCACCATGAAGTGGCCACCGCCGGCCAGAACGAGATCGGCACCAAGTTCAGCACCCTGACCCAGCGCGCCGACTGGACCCAGATTCTGAAATACGTGGTGCACAATGTGGCGCACAGCTACGGCAAGACCGCCACCTTCATGCCCAAGCCCATCGTCGGCGACAACGGCTCCGGCATGCACGTGCACCAGTCGATCTGGAAGGACGGCAAGAACCTGTTCGCCGGCGACGGCTATGCCGGCCTGTCCGACACCGCGCTCTACTACATCGGCGGCATCATCAAGCACGCCAAGGCGCTGAACGCGATCACCAATCCGGGCACCAACTCCTACAAGCGCCTGGTGCCGCATTACGAAGCGCCGGTGAAGCTGGCCTACTCCGCCAAGAACCGCTCCGCTTCCATCCGCATTCCGCACGTGGCCAGCCCCAAGGGCCGCCGCATCGAAGCGCGCTTCCCGGATCCGCTGGCCAACCCCTATCTGTGCTTCTCCGCGCTGCTGATGGCCGGCCTGGACGGCATTCAGAACAAGATCCACCCGGGCGACGCCGCGGACAAGAACCTGTACGATTTGCCGCCGGAAGAGGACAAGCTGATCCCGACCGTGTGCGCCAGCCTGGACGAGGCGCTGGCCGCTCTGGACAAGGACCGCGAGTTCCTGACCCGCGGCGGCGTGTTCTCCAATGACTGGATCGACGCCTACATCGAATTGAAGATGCAGGAAGTGAACCTGACCCGCATGACCACGCATCCGGTTGAATTCGCGATGTATTACTCGCTGTAAGCGAAGCGGATCATCCCCGCAAACGAAACGGCAGCCTCATGGCTGCCGTTTTCATATATGACTTGGCCCGCCGATTTGCATATCATTAGCAATGCCGAAACCAAGAATCCGACTCCGCCGCTCATGAAAACGCTATCCCTCTGTCTATTGCTGCTGCTCAGCGCCTCGGCGCAGGCCACCGTTTACAAGTACGTGGACAAGGACGGCAACGTCACCTTCACCAATGTGCCCATCCGCGGCGCGCAGCCGATACGGCTCAACCCGCTCTCCTCCTATCCCAGCCAGCACAAGAACAGCGGCAACAGCAGCGGCGGCGCGGCGCCAGCCAAACCGTCCAGCAGCTTCCCCAGCGTCGACCCCGGCACGCAGAAACAGCGCGATAGCGGCCGCCGCAAGATCCTGGAACAGGAACTGGCCAATGAGCAGAAAGCGCTGGCCGATGCGCAAAAGGCGCTGACCGATGGCAAGGCCACGCGCAACGGCGACGAAACCCGCAATTACCAGAAATACCTGGACCGGGTGCAGAAGCTGCAGGACGAAGTCACCGATCGCCAGAAGAACGTGGAAGCGCTGCGCCGCGAATTGGGGCAAAACTAGTTTGACGCACCATCTTGGTGCATACTGCCATTAAACGGGCCATTCCCCATCCCACGGGCATGGCCCGAATCTTGCTGCGCCAACGCATGCCCTTCGCGACCGAGCCCACAGGACACCCCACACCATGCCGCCGACCAGCTTTGCCGGACTAGAACTGCTGGACACCCCCGTGCTGATCGCTGATGCCGACGGCGCGCTCCACTTCGTCAATCCCGCCTGCGAGAACCTGCTGGCGCTGGGCAGCCGCGAGCTGCGCCGCCACAGCCTGTTCGAACTGTTCCAGCCCTGCCCGGCGCTGCGCCAGGCGCTGGCCACCGCGCTGCGCCACAACGCCAGCTTCATCGAACACGATCTGGAACTGATCCCGCAGCACAGCGAGCAGGCGCTGCACATCGCGCTGTCCATCACCCCGGTGGACGCCGACGGCGGCTTGGCCTTGATCGAGCTGCGACCGCTGGATCAGCAGTTGAAGATCGCCAATGAAGAGCGCTTGCTGCTGCAGCACCAGGCCAACCGCGAGTTGATCCGCAACCTGGCGCACGAAATCAAGAACCCTCTGGGCGGCATCCGCGGCGCGGCGCAATTGCTGGAGCACGAGTTGCTGGACCGCCCCGAGCTGAAGGAATACACCGCGGTGATCAAGGAAGAGGCGCTGCGCCTGCAGTCGCTGGTGGATCGCCTGCTGGCGCCGCACCGCAGCCATGTGCGCGCCGAAATCAATATCCATGAAGTGCTGGAGCGCGTGCGCAGCATCGCGCTGGCCGAATTCCCGCATGGCTTGCAGATCCGCCGCGATTACGACACCAGCCTGCCGCTCCTGGTGGCGGACAAGGAACAACTGATCCAGGTGGTCCTCAACATCGTCAAGAACGCGACCCAGGCGATGAAGGGCAAGGGCGAGCTGGTGCTGCGCACCCGGGTCGCGCGCCAGGCGACGCTGGCGCGCAAGCGCCACACCCTGGCATTGAAATTGCAGATCGTCGACAACGGCCCCGGCATTCCCGACGAGATCAAGGACCATATTTTCTACCCGCTGGTCACCGGCCGCGCCGAAGGCACCGGCCTGGGGCTGACGCTGGCCCAGGCCTTCGTCCATCAGCATGGCGGCAATATCGAGTTCGAATCACGGCCGGGACAGACCTGTTTCACGGTGATGCTGCCTTTCGCCACCGACTAAGCATTGAACGATAAAAACACCTTGCGGCGACCGGCCAAGGCCGGCGAGCCCCACCATGAGGATTCCGTGATGAAACAAGCGGTATGGATTATTGACGACGACAAGGCGATACGCTGGGTGCTGGAAAAAGCGCTGGGCCGCGCCGGCATCGGCTTCGACAGCTTCGCCAGCGCCGACGACGCGCTGAACGCGCTCTACGACCGCACGCCGCAAGTGATCATCTCCGACATCCGCATGCCCGGCATAGACGGGCTGAAATTCCTGGCCAAGGTCAAGGGCGAGCATCCGGCGCTGCCGGTCATCATCATGACCGCGCACTCGGACCTGGACTCGGCGGTGGCGGCCTTCCAGGGCGGCGCCTTCGAATACCTGCCCAAACCCTTCGACGTCGACCAGGCGGTCTTGCTGATCGAGCGCGCGCTGGCGGAAAACAGCCCGGCCAGCGCCGCGGACGACGCGACGGAAGCGATGCCCGCGCTATTGGGCCAGGCGCCGGCGATGCAGGACGTGTTCCGCGCCATCGGACGGTTGTCGCAATCCAACGTCACCGTGCTGATCACAGGCGAATCCGGCACCGGCAAGGAAAGGGTCGCCGAAGCGCTGCACCGCCATTCGGTGCGCGCCGGCCGCCCCTTCATCGCGCTCAATACCGCCGCCATACCCAAGGACTTGCTGGAATCCGAGCTGTTCGGCCATGAAAAAGGCGCGTTCACCGGCGCGCTCGCCACCCGCCGCGGCCGATTCGAGGAAGCCGAAGGCGGCACGCTGTTCCTGGACGAGATCGGCGACATGCCCACCGAACTGCAGACCCGGCTGCTGCGCGTGCTCTCCGACGGCCACTTCTACCGCGTCGGCGGCCACACCCCGATCAAGGCCAATGTCCGCGTCATCGCCGCCACCCACCAGAACTTGGAGCAGCGAGTGCGCGACGGCCAGTTCCGCGAAGACCTCTACCATCGTCTGAACGTGATCCGGCTGCGGCTGCCGCCGCTGCGGGAGCGACGCGAGGATATCCCGCTGCTGGCGCGCCACTTCCTGTCCAAGAGCGCGGTGCAACTGGGCGTGGAGACCAAGCGCCTCAGCGAGGCCGCCATGGACGTGGTCAAGCACAGTCCGTTCTCCGGCAATGTGCGCGAACTGGAAAACCTGTGTCAGTGGATCAGCGTGATGGCGCCCGGCCAGACCGTGGAAGTGGCCGACCTGCCGCAGGAACTGCGCGAACCCGCCGCCGGCGCGCACAGCGCCAGCGGCGATGCCCAGGCCGACTGGCCGCTGCTGCTGGCCGAGGAAGTCAGCCGCCGTCTGCGCGGCGGCGAAACCGGCATCATCGACGAATTGACCCGCCGCTTCGAAGCCAGCTGCATCCGCAGCGGCCTGGCGCACACCGGCGGCCGCAAGGTGGAAGCCGCCCATCTGCTGGGCTGGGGCCGCAACACCCTGACCCGCAAGATCCAGGAACTGGGTTTGGAAGCCCATGCTGACGAAGCGCATGACAAAGCCGAGCCGGGGCTCATAAAATGAAACCATGATCATTGTCGCGAGGACGCGCCCATGCCCAAGCCCGTACTGGCTCTGCTCGCCCTGCTGGCCGGCGGATGGACGCACGCCGCGCCCGTCTTGCGCATCGTCGTCGGCAATGCCGAGCCGGCCCCCTTCGTCGACTACTCCCCGCCCCGGCTGTCCGGCCCCGTCATCGAACTGGTCAAAACCGCGGCGGAGCGCTGCGGCCTGAGCCCGCAATTCCGCCCGCTGCCGGCGCGGCGCGTGCTGCGCAGCCTGGCGCTGAGCCAGGCCGACGCCGCCGCCATGCTGTCCTTCCAGACTGACCGAGCCAAGCAGATGCGCTACCCGATGCGCGACGGCCAGGTCGATCCGCGCTACCGATTGGCCGCCATGTCCTATGTGCTCTATGTGCCGCAGCAATCGGCGCTGCGCTGGGACGGCCTCCGGCTGGACCTGCCCGAGGATGAGAAAGTGGGCGTCAACCGCGGCTGGGCGATCACTCGCGAATTGAAAGCCCGCCGCATCGCGTCGGAAGAAGGCGGCAATATGGCGGAAAACTTCGCCAAGTTGCAGGCCGGGCGCATCGCCGCTTTCGCCATGCATGAACCCGGCGGCGATGCCTATCTGGCCGGCCAGCCGCAGCTGCACATGAAAAAGCTGCAGCCCCCGCTCAAGACCGAAAGCAACTACCTGGTGTTCAGCCAGGCCTACGGCCAGGCTCATCCGGAGCGCATGCGCTGCGTCTGGAATCAACTGCCGCCGCTGCGCCGGCGGCTGGCCCTGCCCTGAATCAGTTGGTCGCGCCCAGCGGCGTCAGCCCCGGCAAGGTGGCGAAGCTCTGCTCGCGCACCGTGGCCAGGAAGTCCTGCATATAGGCCAGGCCGCCATCGTCGCTGCGCACCGCCGCGTACAGCTCGCTGCTCAAACCGCGCTCGCCGATAGGCCGCGCCACCACGTAACCGCGCTCCAGATAGGGCTTGACCGCCCAATACGGCAGAGCCGCCACGCCACGGCGGCTGGCCACCAGCTGGATGATGGCGATGGTCAGTTCGCTGCTGCGCCGTGCCGGATTGATTCCCGCCGGCCGCAACACCTTGCGCACCAGATCCAGCATTTCGTCCGGCACCGGGTAATGAATCAGCGTCTCGTCGGCGAAATCCTCCGCCAGCCAGCAGCGCTTGTGCGCCAGCGGATGATCGCGCGCGACGATGCCCACCATTTCATAAGCGAACAGCGGCTGGAAATCGACGCCGGCCTGGGTTTCCGCCTCCGACACGATGGCCAGATCGGCGCGGTGGCTCAGTAGCAGACTGACCGGGTCGGTATGGAAACCGGACACGATGTCCAGCTCCACGCCCGGCCAATGCTGGCGGAACGCGTCCATCGCCGGCATCAGCCAGTCAAAGCAGGTATGGCACTCTACCGCCACGCGCAATTCGCCGGCCTCGCCCTGGCGCAGCCGCGCCAGGTCGCGCTCCGCCGCCGCCACTCGCGCGTTCAGATCATGCGCCAGCGTCAGCAAGCGCTCGCCGGCGGCGGTAAAACGCAATGGCTGGGTCTTGCGCTCGAACAAGCTCATGCCATAGCCCTGCTCCAATTGTTTCAACTGGTGCGACAGCGCAGACTGGGTCAGGAACAGGCGGCTGGCGGCCAAGGACACGCTGCCGGTTTCGGCCAGCGCCAGCAGGGTGCGCAGATGTCGGACTTCCAGAATGCTCATCATGAATTCATTTCATGTTAACTGGCAAAATAATGAGTTTGTATCATACAGCAGCTTGCGCAATGCTAGGGACATCACGAACCAAGGAGTCCACCCATGACCACCCTGCACTTGCTCGGCTTTCCCCGCATCGGCGCCAAACGCGAACTCAAAACCCTGCTGGAGAATTACTGGAAGAATGAAATCGACGAGACCGCGCTGCTCGGCGGCGCGCGCGAACTGCGCCAGCGCCACTGGCTGCTGCAAAAAGGCGCCGGCGTGGAATTGTCACCGGTTGGCGATTTCTCCCTCTATGATCATGTGCTGGACGCGCAGCTGCTGGTGGGCGCGGTGCCGCCGCGCTTCGGTTTCGACCCGGCGCAACTGAGCACGGAACAATACTTCCAGCTGGCGCGCGGCAACGCCAAACAGCCGGCGCTGGAAATGACCAAATGGTTCGACACCAATTACCACTACCTGGTGCCGGAATGGCATGCCGACACTGCTTTCCAGGCTCAGCCGCAGCGCCTGCTGGCGCAAGTGCGCGAAGCCCAGGCGCTGGGCCTGCGCGCCAAGCCGGTGCTGCTGGGGCCTTTGTCCCTGCTGTGGCTGGGCAAGAGCAAGGGCACCGACTTCGACAAGCTCGCGCTGCTGCCCGGTCTGCTGCAAGCCTACCGCGAGCTGCTGGCCGCGCTGGCCGAGGCCAAGGTGGAATGGGTGCAGATCGACGAGCCCATCCTGGCGCTGGACCTGCCGCAAGAATGGCTGACCGCCTTCGAGCCCGCCTACCAACAATTGCAAGACAGCCCCTTGCAGCTATTGCTGGCCACTTACTTCGGCAGCGTCGCCGAACACGCCGAACGGCTCAAGCGCCTGCCGGTGGCCGGCCTGCACCTGGACCTGGTGCGCGCGCCGCTGCAGCTGGAAGCCTTCGCCGCCGGCTGGCCGCAGAACAAGGTGCTGTCCGCCGGCGTCATCGATGGCCGCAATATCTGGCGCGCCGACCTGTCCCGCGCGCTGGCCGGCCTGCTGCCGCTGGCCGCCGAATTGGGCGAGCGCTTGTGGATTGCCCCCAGTTGCTCCTTGCTGCACACCCCCTTCGACCTGGCCGCGGAAACCCAGCTCGATGTCGACGTCAAGACCTGGCTCGCCTTCGCGGTGCAGAAGCTGAACGAACTGAAGGTATTGAAGCGCGGCGTGGAACAAGGCCGCGACGCCATCGCCAATGAATTGGCCGGCAGCGATTACGCCCGTCAACAGCGCGCCGCCAGCCCGCTGATCCACCGTCCCGATGTCCAACAGCGGCTGGCCGCGCTGCCAGCCGACGCCGATCAACGCCACAGCGCCTATCCGGTCCGCGCCGCCGCGCAGCAAGCCTGGCTCAAGCTGCCGCTGCTGCCCACCACCACCATAGGCTCCTTCCCGCAAACCGCGTCCATCCGCGGCGCTCGCGCCGGCTTCAAGCGCGGCGAATTGTCCGCCGATGCCTACCGCCAGGCAATGCAGCAGGAAATCGAGCTGGCGATCCGCCGCCAGGAGGCGCTGGACATCGATGTGCTGGTGCACGGCGAGGCCGAGCGCAACGATATGGTGGAGTACTTCGGCGAGCAATTGTCCGGCTTCGTGTTCACCGCCGGCGGCTGGGTGCAAAGCTACGGCAGTCGTTGCGTCAAGCCGCCGATTCTGTTCGGCGACGTGGCGCGGCCGCAGCCGATGACCGTGGAATGGGCCGAATACGCGCAAAGCCTGACCCCGCGTCCAGTCAAGGGCATGCTGACCGGCCCGGTCACCATCCTGCAATGGAGTTTTGTCCGCGACGACCTGCCGCGCGGCGAAGTCTGCCGCCAGATCGCCCTGGCGCTGAACGACGAAGTGCGCGATCTGGAAAGCGCCGGCATCCGCGTGATCCAGATCGACGAACCGGCGATCCGCGAAGGCCTGCCGCTGAAGCGCGCCGACCGCGCCGCCTATCTGGACTGGGCCGGCCAGGCCTTCCGCCTGTCTTGCCACGGCGTGGCCGACGCCACCCAGATCCACACCCATATGTGCTATTCGGAGTTCGGCGACATCCTGCCGGCCATCGCGGCGCTGGACGCCGATGTGATCACCATAGAAACCTCGCGTTCGGACATGGAGCTGTTGCAGGACTTCGGCCACTTCCGCTACCCCAACGCCATCGGCCCCGGCGTCTACGACATCCACAGCCCGCGAGTGCCGCCTGAGGCGGAAATTCAGCAACTGCTGGAAAAGGCGCTGCAAGTGATCGAGCCGGAAAAACTGTGGGTCAATCCCGATTGCGGCCTGAAAACCCGCGGCTGGCCGGAGGTGGAGGCCGCGCTCGCCAGCATGGTCAAGGTCAGCAAGACGCTGCGCCAACGATTGGCGCAGGAGACCGACGCCGTCGTTTGAAACCTTGGAGACCGACAAGAAAAAGGCCCCTCGATCGAGGGGCCTTTTTAGGTTTCGGCTCAGGGCTGCAACATGCCCGGCGTCATCATCGCCTTCAAGCGCGTCTGCTCAATGCCATGGCGCTCGCGGTGGCTCAGCCACCAGATCGAACCCTTCTTCACGCTCCACAACTGTTGCTGCTCCGACAACAGAGCGGATGTCAGCCAGCCGATATAAGGCTGATGGCCGACCAGCACCACGGTGCGGTTCGCTTCCGGCCAGCCTATCGCCTCCAGCACCTCTTGCGGCGATGCCGTCGGGTTCAGCGCCGGCACGGTCTGAAAGCTCTTGGCCAGCAGCGCCGCGGTCTGCTGCGAGCGCTTGGCCTCGGACGCCAGCAATAGATAATCGCGCGGCAGGCGCACCCGCAGCCAGGACGCCATCTGGCTGGCCTGCTGCTGGCCGCGTCGCGTCAAGGCGCGGGCCAGATCGTCGGAACCTTCCTCGGCCTCGGCATGGCGCCACAAAATCAAATCCATACACACCCCTCGTAAAAATATTTTTAATTCCGCCGCAAGCGAGCCAAGTCGGGCATCCGCTGATGACGGGATGCGCGGCTTGGCGCGACTGCGCAATGAAAACCGCCGGTCCGCCTACAGCGGGAACAACGCCAGCAGCAAGGGCACCAGCAAGGCGGTGAGCAAGCCGTTCAAGCCCATCGCCAGCCCCGCGAACGCCCCCGCAGTCTCCGACAACTGGAACACCCGCGCCGTTCCTATCCCATGCGCGGAAATGCCGGTGGCAACGCCCAGCGCCATATCATCGTGCAAACCCAGCGCGGCGAACAGCGGCCGCGCCACCACCGCGCCGAAAATTCCGGACAGGATCACGCACATCGCCGACAACTCGGGCACCCCGCCTATGCCCTGAGCCACGCTCATCGCGATCGGCGTGGTCACCGCGCGCGTGCTCAGCGACAGCAAGACCTCGTGCGGCAGGCCGAACAGCCAGCCAAAACCCACCGCGCTGACGATGCCGGCCAGCCCGCCCAGCAAAATGCTCAGCGCCAGCGGCCCCGCCGCGCGCTTCAGGCGGCTCAGATTGCCGTACAAGGGCACCGCCAGCGCCACCGTCGCAGGTCCCAGCAACATCTGGATCAACTGCGCGCCCTGCATGTACTGGCGATAATCGGTGCCCGACAGCAATAGCCAGCCCAACAGCAACAGCACGCCGATCAGCACCGGATTGGACAAGGGGTGGCCATGACAGCGCCGATTCAGCCACAAGGCCAGACGATAAGCCAGCAATGTGACAAACACCCCGGTCAACGGCGACGCGCGCAAGGCGCCCAATGCCTCAATGCCCGCCATGTCCGCTCCTGCGACGCCGCCGCGCCAGCATCCAGTGCAGGGCCAGGCCCGGCACCAGCAGCGTGGTCAGCGTGGACAGCGCCAGCACCGCCGCCAGCCGCGCGCCGTGCTCGGCCAGCAAGCCCTGGTAGGCCAGCACCGCGCCGCCGGCCGGAATGAACAGCAAGGACATGTGCGCCAGAAAACGCGGCACCTGGATTTGCAGCGTGGCCGGCACGCCGCGGCGCACGCTCAGCGCGACAAACAGCAACAGCATGCCCAGCACCGGGCCGGGCAGCGGCAGGCCCAAGCCTCGCGCCAGCACTTCTCCCGCCAATTGAAAACCCAGCAAACACAATGCGGTCTCTATCACCTCAGCCCCCAGCCAAACAGCAATGCCAACATGATAATGTGCCGGCGCGCGCTTGGGGATAGACAGATGCGCGCGCCCAGACCGCAGATGGGACGGGACAAGGCCGCGCCGGCTTTGGCATAATGCGCGCCATGCCCCATCACGCACTCTGGCGGCCGCAGCCCCCCGCGCTGCCCGCCGCCGTACTATCCTGCCTCACCGAAGCCGGCTCGCTGACCGAACGGCTGCAAGCCACCGGCCGCCGCTTCGCCGTGCGCGTGCTGAAGCAGCAGACCGGCCCTTGCCTGGACGATGAGGCCGCGCTGCTGGGCCTGGCCGCCGGCGCGCCGCTGCTGGCGCGCGAAGTGGCCTTGACCCTGGACGACACCCCGGTGGTGTTCGCCCGCAGCGTAGCGCGCCTGGACTGCGCGGACTGGCTGCCCATTCTAGACCGCGGCAGCCGCTCCCTGGGCCTGACCTTGTTCAGCGAGTTGCCGGATTTACGCCGCGATCCCTTGCATTACCAATTGATAGACGCCGACCATCCGCTGTTTGAACCCGCGGCGGCGCTGAGCCCGCATCAAAGCTATCCGGCGCGGCGCTGCCGCTTCCTGCTGCGCCAGGCGCCCTTGCTGATCTGCGAACTGTTTTTGCCGGAACTGGAGACTTTGCTGTGATCACCGCCGCCGTTTTCAAGGACCGCTTCTCCGTGTACATGCAGTTGATGCGCATGGACAAGCCCATCGGCACCTTTTTGCTGCTGTGGCCGACGCTGTGGGCGCTGTTGATCGCCGGCCACGGCCGGCCCGATCCGCTCATCGTGCTGATTTTCATCATTGGCACTTTCTTGATGCGCTCCGCCGGCTGCGTGGTCAACGACTACGCCGACCGCGATTTCGACGCCCATGTGGCGCGCACTCGGCTGCGCCCGTTCGCCCGCGGCGCGGTCAGCAAGAAAGAAGCCTTGCTGCTGGCCGCCGGCCTGGCCCTGCTGTCGCTGCTGCTGATCCTGCCGCTTAACCGTCTGACCCTGCTGTTGAGCCTGCCGGCGCTGTTCATCGCCGCCACCTATCCGTACACCAAGCGTTTCTTCCCGGTGCCGCAGGCCTATCTGGGCCTGGCCTTCTCCTTCGGCATCCCGATGGCCTTCGCCGCCCAGGCCGGCGAGGTACCGACGCTGGCCTGGCTGCTGTTGCTGGCCAATGCCTGCTGGACGCTGGCTTACGACACCGCCTACGCCATCAGCGACAAGCCTGACGATATCAAGATCGGTATCAAGACTTCGGCGCTCACCTTCGGCGATTACGACGTGCTGGCCGTGATGCTGTTCCACGCCGCCTTCCTCGCGCTGATGACCGGCATCGGCCTGCACCTGGCGTTGAACTGGCCTTATTACCTGTCCCTGCTCTGTGCCATCGCCCTGATGGCCAAACAGTACCTGGACATCCGCGAACGCGACCGCGCCGCCTGCTTCAAGGCCTTTCTCGACAACAACCGCGTCGGCGCGGTCATTTTCGCCGGCGTCGCCGCCAGTTACTGGTTGTTCTGAGCTTCAAGCCGATGGCATGAATTTGCGCCACGGCAAGTTTTTATGAATTTGTGTGAACTTTCCCGCCAGGCGCAAATCCCAGACAGGGCATATCCCACCCATTTGGGATTGCAGCCGGCATGCACCGCCGGCTTTACACAAGAAAGGTCACAATCATGAAAAAACTGATTTCCGCTCTGATCGCCGCTGCCTTCGCCACCACCGCCCTGGCCGCCACCCCGGCTTCCGCTCCGGCCGAGAAGAAGATGGAGCACAAGGCCGAACACAAGAAAGCCGGCAAGAAGCATGCTTCCGCGCCCGCCAAGCACAAGAAGCATGCCCACAAGAAGCACGCTCACAAGAAAGGCGAGCACCAGTCGGCTTCCGCCGCCAAGTAATTGAGCCCCGGCGGTTCAGCTTGACGCAAAAACGCCGCGCTTCCTTGAGAAGCGCGGCGTTTTGACATTCCAATTTCAGCGACAAAACCGGCTCATGCCGGTAGCGCGGACTCGACTGGCGGCGATTTACTCGCCGAAACCACAGAATACTTCGCGCATCATCTTCAGCACCTCCAGCGTGCGGATATCGCCAACGCGGTAATAGACGCGGTTGGCGTCCTTGCGCGTGCGCAACACGCCCTTGTCGCGCATAATGGCCAAATGCTGAGAAATATTGCTCTGCGACGTGCCGACCTGCTCGACTATGTCCTGCACGCTCACTTCCTGGTCTTCCAGCACCGATATGATCTTCAGACGCAGCGGGTGCGACATCGCCTTCATCGCCCTCGAGGTCTGCTCGATCTGGTCATCGTTGAACAGCAAGGCTTCTCTCCCTGTAGAGTCATTATATTTAGTCTGACTGCGGTACAATACTACACTAAATCCAATACCATCAAGATTTTCTAATATTCAGAATGTGAATGCCATGAAATCCATCAAACCGGTGTTGTTGTTGATTCTCGACGGTTTTGGCCATCGCACCGAAGGCGATGACAACGCGATTCTGCATGCCTCGATGCCCAACTGGAACCGCCTGCGCCAGACCTTCCCCTACGGCACCATCAATGCCTCGGAAAATTTCGTCGGCCTGCCCTCCGGCCAGTTCGGCAACTCGGAAGTCGGCCATCTGAACATCGGCGCCGGCCGCGTGGTGCAGCAGGACATCAGCCGCATCGACTGCGACATCGAGGACGGCCGTTTCGCCGCCAACCCGGTGTTGGGCGCGGCGATCGCCAAGGCCAAGGACTCGACGCTGCACATCATGGGCCTGCTGTCCGACGGCGGCGTTCACAGTCATGAGAACCACATTCATTCGCTGATCCGCGCGGCCCAGGCCGCCGGCGTCGCGCGCATCCTGGTGCATGCCTTCCTGGACGGCCGCGACACCCCGCCGCGCAGTGCCAAGACCTATCTGGAACGGCTGGACGCGGTGCTGGCCGAATGCCCGTCCGCGCGCCTGGCATCGGTGACCGGCCGCTACTGGGCGATGGACCGCGACAAGCGCTGGGAACGCGTGGAACCGGCTTACCGCCTGCTGGTGGAAGGCGAAGGCCTGTACCATGCCCGCAGCGGCCTGGAAGCGCTGGAAGCCGCCTACGCCCGCGATGAGAACGACGAGTTCGTCAAGGCCACGGCCATCGGCGAAACGGCCGGCATGCGGGACGGCGATGTCGTCGTGTTCATGAATTTCCGCGCCGACCGCGCGCGCCAGCTGGTCAGCGCGCTGACCGATCCGGCCTTCGACGGCTTCAAGGCGCGCCAGCCCAAGTTCGCAGACTTCGCCACGCTGACCTCCTACGGCGAGGCCTACAGCCAACTGTCCATCGCCTATCCGCCGCAAAAGATCAGCAACGGCTTTGGCGAATACCTGGCCAGCCTGGGCCTGAAACAGCTGCGCATCGCCGAAACCGAGAAATACCCGCACGTCACCTATTTCTTCAACGGCGGCGAGGAGCAGGTTTATCCCGGCGAGGACCGCATCCTGGTGCCATCGCCCAAGGTGGCCACCTATGATCTGCAGCCGGAAATGAACGCCGGCGAAGTCACCGACAAGATCGTCGCCGCCATCGCCTCCGGCCAGTACCAGGCCATTATCTGCAACTACGCCAATGGCGACATGGTCGGCCACAGCGGCATCTTCGACGCCGCGGTCAAGGCGGTGGAAGCGCTGGACGGCTGCATAGGCCGCTGCGTGGAAGCGATGCGCGCCGCCGGCGGCGAAGTGCTGATCACCGCCGACCACGGCAACTGCGAGCAGATGTACGATGCCGAGCATCACCAGCCGCACACCCAGCACACGCTGAGCCCGGTGCCCTTCCTCTACGTCGGCCGTCCGGCCCGGATTCGCGCCGGCGGTTCGCTGCGCGACATCGCACCGTCGCTGCTGGCGATGATGGGCCTGGAACAACCAACGGAGATGACTGGTCAATCGTTGATCGAATTCCAATAAGAATCTGTTCTAATAGTCTGCTGCGCTTCAGCATAACAGCGTTAAAAACGCGTTCAGAATGCTCATGTACCGCTTTGTGCATTCCGCTGCTTCAAGCGTTTTCGCCTTGTCTCGCTCTGGCTCGCGAGACTTTAGAACAGACTCCAAGACCCGCCGCCGCCGGCCCCGCCGGCGTCAAGGAGCCGGACCCCTCGCTCGAGGACGGGGCGTCCGGCTCGCGGCCCAAGAGAAAGCACATTCCCGGCAATGAAATCCTATGTCCTGATGGCGACCCTGCTCGCCGCAGCCAGCCACGCCGCGCCGCCGGCTTCCGCCGCGCTGTCCACCACGCCGCATCAGCAAGACCTCAAATCGGTGCGCAAGGAAATCGACACGCTGAAAAAGGACATCGCCCAGAAACAGGTGGTGCAGAAAGAGGCCCAGTCGGCGATCAAGGAATCGGAACAGGCCATCGCCCAGACCAACCAGGCGCTGGTAAAGCTGGAAAAGAAACAAAGCAGCTCCGAGCAGCAGCTCGAAGCGCTGCGCGCCCAGATCAACGCCAGCCGCAACAACCTGGCCGCGGTGCGCCAGCGCGTCGGCCAGATGCTGGCGCGCCAGTACAAGAACGGCCAGCACGATGCGATGAAGCTGATGATGAACGCGAACGATCCCAATCAGAGCGCGCGCGACCTCGCCTACTATCAGCATATCGCCCGCGCCCAACAGCAGTTGGTCGCCCAGTTGATCACCCACCAGCATGAACTGGAAGCGCTGTCCTTCCAGCTGGAGCAGGAACTGGCCCGCCTCAACTCGCTGTCGGACCGCAAGAGCCAGGAAAAGAGCTCGCTGCAGCAGGACAAGGCCAGCCAGCAGCAGGAGCTGAGCAAGGTCACCGGCGAGATCAAGTCCGGCCAAAGCAAACTCAGCCAACTGCAGGAAAACGAAAAGCGCCTGACCGGCCTGATCGCCCAGATCAACCGGGAAATCCAGCGCCGCCGCGCCGAAGCCGCGCGCAAGGCGGCGGAGGAACGCAAGGCCAAGCTGGCCGCCGCCCGCGAAGCCGCGCGCAAAGAGAACGAGCGCCGTCGCAAGCTGGCGGAAAACGCCAAGAAACAGGGCAAGCCGGTGCCGGAGGAAGCCAAGCGGACGGTCACGGTGAAAGAGGAAGCGATCACCGACGTGGCCGACGACAGCGCCGCCGGCCGCGCCTTCGTCAGCCTGCAGGGCAAAATGAAGATGCCGGTGGCCGGGCAATTGGTCGGCCGCTTCGGCAAGCCGCGCCAGCAAGGCGTCAGCTGGAAAGGCCTGTTCATCCAGACCGCCAACGGCACCCCGGTGCGCAGCGTGGCCGACGGCACCGTGGTGTTCGCCGATCAACTGCGCGGCTTCGGCAACGCCATCCTGATCGACCATGGCGGCAACTACATGACGGTCTATACCGGACTATCGGTAATAGGTAAATCCGTGGGCAGCGGCGTCAAGGCCGGTGACACAATCGGCAACACCGGAACACTGGACAGCGGCGAATCCGGCCTGTACTTTGAAATCCGACACATGGGACGCCCCCTAAACCCGCAAGCCTGGGCGCGCTGAACCGGGCAACGGAGACAGATAACAAACATGAGCAGCCAAAGAATGAAGAAGATTGCCTGGCTAGTGGCCGGCGCCATGGCCGGCGGCGTGCTGACGCTGAGCATGCAAGCCTTTGCCGACAAGGGTGAATCCCCGCTGCCGCTGAGCGAGTTGCGCACCTTCGCCGAAGTGTTTGGCCGCATCAAGCAGGACTATGTCGATCCGGTGGAAGACAAGAAGCTGATCACCGCGGCGATCAAGGGCATGCTGACCGGGCTGGACCCGCACTCCGACTACATGGACCCGGATGCGTTCAAGGAGCTGAAGGAAGGCACCCAGGGCGAATTCGGCGGCCTCGGCATCGAAATCGGCGCCGAGGACGGCCTGGTCAAGGTGGTGTCCCCTATCGAAGACACCCCGGCGCAAAAGGCCGGCATCAAGAGCGGCGACCTGATCATCAAGATCGACGACACCCCGGTGCGCGGCCTGTCCCTGACCGACGCGGTGAAAAAGATGCGCGGCAAGCCGGGCACCAAGGTCACGCTGACCATCGCCCGCAAGACCGAGACCAAACCGCTGGTATTCACGCTGGCGCGCGCGGTGATCAAAACCAAGAGCGTCAAGTACAAGCTGCTGGAACCGGATTACGGCTATGTGCGCATCACCCAGTTCCAGGAGCACACCTCCGAGGATCTGGCCGCCGGCATCCAGGCGCTGTACAAGGAGAACAAGCAGGGCCTGAAGGGCCTGGTGCTGGACCTGCGCGACGACCCGGGCGGCCTGCTCAACGGCGCGGTCGGCGTTTCCGCCGCCTTCCTGGCCAAGAACCAGCTGGTGGTGTACACCGAGGGCCGTACTCCTGACGCCAAGATGCGGCTGACCGCCAATCTGCAGAACTACGCGCGCCCCAACGGCAGCGACCCACTGTCCAAGCTGCCGCAGGATGCCCGCAACGTGCCGCTGGTGGTGCTGGTCAACGGCGGTTCGGCCTCGGCGTCGGAAATCGTCGCCGGCGCGCTGCAGGACCACAAGCGCGCGGTGCTGGTGGGCACCCAGACCTTCGGCAAGGGCTCGGTGCAATCCATCATGCCGCTGGGCAACGCCGGCGGCATCAAGCTGACCACCGCGCGCTACTTCACGCCCAACGGCCGCTCGATCCAAGCCAAGGGCATCGTGCCCGACGTGGTGGTGGAAGACGGCACGCTGACCGCGGCCGAACAGGCGCTGCGCCTGCGCGAGGTGGACCTGGAAAACCACCTGGCCAATCCCAACGGCGAGGACAAGGCGCCGGCCAAGAGCAGCGCCAAGCCCGCGGCCGCGCCCAAGCCGGCCCCCGCGCCGGTCAAGCCGGACGACGGCCAGGACAAGGCTAAGCCGGAAGAGAAGAGCCAGTTCGGCCCGCGCGATCCCAATCCGAAGAACGACAACCAGCTGTCGCAGGCGCTGAACATTCTCAAGGTCCAGCAGATCCTGCAGAAAAAAGGCAGCTGAGCCGCTCGCGGCCACCCACGCACGCCCCTGGTTTTTCCAGGGGCGTTTTTCATGCGCGTCCGTCATCGTCCTTCTGCAAAACATCGTCATTCCTGCTACGCTGTCCGGCTGAACCCTAGTTTCCCGGCCGGAGCCGCAGCCCTCATGCTTACCCGCGAATTCGTGCTTTCCTTTCGCGAAGCCGCCCCCTATATCAACGCCTACCGCGGCAAGACCTTCGTGCTGGCCGTCAGCGGCGAAACTCTGCAGGACGGCGAATTCGCCAGCCTGGCGCAAGACATCAACCTCCTGGTCAGCCTGGGCGTGCGCATCGTGCTGGTGCACGGCATCCGCCCGCAGATCGAAGGCCTGCTGAAACGCCACGGCATCGCCCGCCTGTTCCACCGCGACCGCCGCGTCACCGACGCCGCGACCATGGACGTGGTCAAGCAGGCGGCCGGCGCCACCCGCTGCGATATCGAGGCGCTGCTGTCCATGGGCATGCCCGATTCGCCGATGCACGGCGCCCATCTACGCGTGGCCGGCGGCAACTTCGTCACCGCCCAGCCGCTGGGGGTGCTGGACGGCGTGGACATGCAATACACCGGCCAGGTACGCCGCGCAGACGGCGCCGCCATCCGCGCCCGCCTCGACCATGGCGAGCTGGTGCTGCTGTCGCCCATCGGCTACTCGCTGACCGGCGAGGCCTTCAACCTGACCATGGAAGAGCTGGCCACCCACGTCGCCATCACCCTGAAGGCGGAAAAGCTGATCTTCGTGATCGAGCAGCGCGGCGTGATGCTGAACGAGGAGCTGATCAGCACGCTGACCGCGCAGCAGGCCGAAGACCTGCTGGCCTCCGGCCAGCTGCAGGACGACGTCAGCGCCTATCTCCCTTACGCCATCCGCGCCACCCGCGAAGGCATTCCGCGCGCTCACTTGATCAGCCGCCATGCGGACGGCGCCTTGCTGGTGGAACACTTCACCCGCGGCGGCAATGGCACCATGATCGCGCGCGATCCGCTGGTGCGGGTGCGCAACGCCAGCATCGAAGACATCGGCGACATCATCGGCCTGATTCAACCGCTGGAAGAACAGGGCGTGCTGGTCAAGCGCAGCCGCGAACACCTGGAAGTGGAAATCGGCGAGTACTCGGTGCTGGAGCACGACGGCAAGATCTACGGCTGCGTGGCCATGCACCCGTTCACCGACGCCGGCACCGCCGAACTGGCCTGCCTAGCGGTGGCGCAGGACAAGCGCGACGGCGGCTTCGGCGAGATGCTGCTCAAACACGTGGAATACCAGGCGCGCACCCAGGGCCTGCAATCGCTGTTCGTGCTCACTACCCAGACCGCGCACTGGTTCGTCGAACGCGGCTTCGCCGAGGCGGACAAGAGCGCGCTGCCGCTGGCGCGGCAGCAGTTCTACAACTATCAACGCCGCTCCAAGGTTTTCGTCAAGGTCTTGTAAGACTAGGGCCGCGCCGTGGTTGGAAGCGTTTCATCTCTGTGACACAATGTTGAATTAACCTTTTTCCGATATTTTAAGGATTGCGCCATGAGCAGAACCGTCAATTGCGTCAAGCTGGGCCGCGAAGCCGAAGCCCTCGACTTCCCGCCGCTGCCGGGCGAACTGGGCAAGCGTGTGTTTGAGAATGTATCCAAGGAAGCCTGGCAAGGCTGGCTGCGCTATCAAACCATGCTGATCAACGAAAACCGCCTGAGCCTGGCCGACGCCCGCGCCCGCCAGTACCTGGCCGCGCAGCTGGAAGCCTACTTCTTCGGCGACGGCGCCGACGCCCCGGCGGGCTATACCCCGCCGCAGAACTAATCTCCATGCCCAGCCCTCCAAGCGAGGGCTTTGTTTTTCCCTGAACTCTCCACTGTTGGCTTGAACCCCGTATGTCACACACGCAAGACTTGCTGATCAACCGCGAACTGGGCCTGCTCGAATTCAACCGCCGCGTGCTGGCCCAGGCCGAAGACGCCAACCTGCCGCTGCTGGAACGGCTGAAATTCCTGTGCATCGTGTCCTCCAACATGGACGAGTTCTTCGAAGTGCGCGTGGCCTGGCTGCAAGAAACCGCCGTGGCCACGCCGGAGCGCATCCTGGCCGACGGCTCCACGCCGGAACAGGCGCTGGCCAAGGTGGCCACCGCCGCGCACCAGCTGGTGCGCGACCAGTACGCGGTGATGAGCGAAGTGCTGTTCCCGGCGCTGCGCGAGGAAAACATCATCTTCCTGCGCCGCAGCGAGTGGAGCCAGGCGCAGCAGCAATGGGTGCAGGACTTTTTCTTCCGCGAGCTGATGCCCATCCTGACCCCGATTGGTCTGGACCCGTCCCATCCCTTCCCCAAGGTGCTGAACAAATCGCTTAACTTCGCGGTGGAACTGGAGGGCCGCGACGCCTTCGGCCGCGCCTCCGGCATCGCCATCGTGCAAGCGCCGCGCATCCTGCCGCGCGTGATCAAGCTGCCGGCCGAAGTCAGCGACGGCCATCGCCACACCTTCGTGTTCCTGTCCTCCATCCTGCACTCCCACGTGCACGAGCTGTTCAGCGGCATGGCGGTCAAGGGCTGCTACCAGTTCCGCGTCACCCGCGACAGCGAGCTGACGGTGGAAGACGAGGATGTGAAAAACCTGCGTACCGCGCTGCAGGGGGAATTGCGCCAGCGCCAGTTCGGCGACGCGGTGCGGCTGGAAATCGCCGACACCTGCCCGGCGCACATGGAAGAATTCCTGCTGACCCAGTTCAACCTCAAGCCGCGCGACGTCTACCGCGTCAACGGCCCGGTCAATCTGGTGCGGCTGATGCAGGTGCCGGACCTGGTGGATCGGCCCGACCTGAAATTCACCCCCTTCATCCCCACGCTGCCGGAGATGTTGCGCAAGAAGACACCGCTGTTCGACGCCATCCGCAAGGGCGACATCCTGCTGCACCACCCGTTCCAGAGCTTTCAGCCGGTGATAGACATGCTGACGCTGGCCGCCTCCGATCCGCACGTGGTGGCCATCAAGATGACGGTGTACCGCACCGGCACCGACTCGGTGCTGATGGAATCGCTGATCGCCGCCGCCCGCGCCGGCAAACAGGTGACCGTGGTGGTGGAGCTGATGGCGCGCTTCGACGAAGAAGCCAATATCGGCTGGGCCAGCCGGCTGGAGGATGCCGGCGCCCACGTGGTCTACGGCGTGATCGGCTACAAGGTGCACGCCAAGATGCTGATGGTGGTGCGCCGCGAAGAACACGGCCTGCGCCGCTACGTGCATCTGGGCACCGGCAACTACCACCCGCGCACCGCCCGCCTCTACACCGACTTCGGCCTGCTGACCTGCAATGAGCAGATCGCCAGCGACGTCAACGACATCTTCGTGCAGCTGACCGGCCTGGGCCGCGCCAGCCAGCTCAAGCTGCTGTTCCAGAGCCCGTTCACGCTGCACAGCATGGTGATGGAGGCGATAGACCGCGAAATCGCCCACGCCCAGGCCGGCAAACCGGCGCAGATCATCGCCAAGATGAACGCCCTGCTGGAAAGCCAGGTGATTCACGCGCTGTACCGCGCCAGCCAGGCCGGGGTCAAGATCCAGTTGATCGTGCGCGGCGTGTGCGCGCTGCGGCCCGGCGTGCCGGGCTTGTCCGACAACATCAGCGTGCGCTCCATTGTCGGCCGCTTCCTGGAACACCCGCGCGTGTTCTATTTCCACAACGACCGCAAGGAAGACCTGCTGATCGCCAGCGCCGACTGGATGGGCCGCAACTTCTTCCGCCGCATCGAAACCTGCGTGCCCATCGTCGACGCCAAGCTCAAGCGTCGGGTGATCAAGGAAGCGCTGCGTCTGTACCTGGACGACAACGTCAACGCCTGGGACATGCTGCCGGACGGCAGCTACAAACGCCGCACCTCCCGCGGCAAGCCGCATTGCGCGCAATTGCAGCTGCTGGAAGAGTACACCCGCTGACACCCGGCCCGCGGCCACGCCGCGGGCGCCCTCCCCCGCAAGGACAACCATGGAAATCGCCGGCTACAGTCTCGCCGCCCTGCTCGTCATCGCCGGCCTGGCCGGCACCATGCTGCCCATCATTCCCGGCCTGCCGCTGATGTTCGGCGGGCTGCTGCTGGCCGCCTGGCTGGACAACTTCAACCACCTGGGCGCCATCAGCCTGATCATCATGGCCCTGCTCACCGCGCTGGGTCTGGTGATTGATTTCTTCGCCGGCCTGCTCGGCGCCAAGGCCAGCGGCGCCAGCAGCCAGGCGCTGTGGGGCGCCTTCATCGGCGGCATCGTCGGCATGTTCTTCGGCCTGGCCGGCGTGCTGCTCGGCCCGCTGGTCGGCGCCGTCATCGGCGAGTTCATCGCCCGCAAGGACGCCTTCCAGGCCGGCAAGGTCGGCATCGGCACCTTCATCGGCTTCATCGTCGGCGCGGTGGCCAAGGTGGCCTGCGCCTTCGCCATGCTGGCGACCGCGGCGCTGGCGCTACTGTTCTAGCGGCCGGCTACGCGGCCGCGTGGCTGGCCTAAACCGGGGGATTTGGTAGAATCCCGGTTTATCCCCTTTCAATCCAGCGTGAATACCGATGGCACAATATGTAATGTCCATGCTCCGCGTGAGCAAGATCGTTCCGCCCAAGCGCCAGATCATCAAGGACATCTCCCTGTCCTTCTTCCCCGGCGCCAAGATCGGCCTGCTGGGCCTGAACGGCGCCGGTAAATCCACCGTGCTGCGCATCATGGCCGGCGCGGACAAGGAATACGAAGGCGAGGTGCAGCACCTGGCCGGAGTCAAGATCGGCTACCTGCCGCAGGAACCGCAGCTGGACCCGGAAAAAACCGTGCGCGAGGAAGTGGAAAGCGGCATGGGCGACGTGATGGGCGCGCAGAAGCGCCTGGAAGAGGTGTACGCCGCCTACGCCGACCCGGACGCCGACTTCGACGCGCTGGCCGAAGAACAGGCCAAGCTGGAAGCCATCATCGCCGCCGGCGCCAACGACAACGTAGAACACCAGCTGGAAATCGCCGCCGACGCGCTGCGCCTGCCGCCGTGGGATGCCAAGATCGGCCCGCTGTCCGGCGGCGAGAAGCGCCGCGTGGCGCTGTGCAAGCTGCTGCTGTCCAAGCCCGACATGCTGCTGCTGGACGAACCCACCAACCACCTGGACGCGGAATCGGTGGAATGGCTGGAGCAATTCCTGGTGCGCTTCCCCGGCACCGTGGTGGCCGTCACCCACGACCGCTACTTCCTGGACAACGCCGCCGAATGGATTCTGGAACTGGACCGCGGCGAAGGCATCCCGTGGAAAGGCAATTACTCCAGCTGGCTGGAACAGAAGGAAGCCCGCCTGGCGCAGGAAGCCAAGAGCGAAGGCGCGCGCATGAAGGCGATGAAACAGGAACTGGAATGGGTGCGCCAGAACCCGAAAGGCCGCCAGGCCAAGTCCAAGGCGCGTCTGGCCCGCTTCGAGGAACTGTCCAGCTACGAAACCCAGAAGCGCAACGAAACCCAGGAAATCTTCATTCCGGTGGCCGAGCGCCTGGGCAATGAGGTGATCGAGTTCAACGGCGTGTCCAAGGGCTTCGGCGACCGCCTGCTGATCGACAATCTCAGCTTCAAGGCCCCGCCGGGCGCCATCGTCGGCATCATCGGCCCCAACGGCGCCGGTAAATCGACGCTGTTCAAGATGATTGCCGGCAAGGAACAGCCGGACAGCGGCGAGGTCAAGATTGGCCAGACCGTGCAGATGGCCTTTGTCGAGCAGACCCGCGAGGGCCTGGACGGCGACAAGACCGTGTTCGAGGACGTGGCCGCCGGCGCCGACATCCTCACCGTGGGCAAGTTCGAGATGTCCAGCCGCGCCTATCTC
>NZ_JAYSGF010000017.1:0-90851 GCF_041912965.1 Chromobacterium sp.
AGCGCGACGTTAGCGCGCTGCGAGTTCAGCCGCGCCTCGGGCCTGACGGGGCCCGGCGGGAAGCCGCAGGCCAGGCTTGCAGGGCGGCCTTTGGGGTAAAGGGGAATTTGGCCGCGCAAATTCCCCTTTCCGTTCGCCGAGCGGAACCGGCCCTAAATCATCATCCGCGTAGCGGATGCCACAATGCATCACTTACTGGACTTTAATGCCTTTAGCACGTTTACCACCTGATCTAAACCATCTAAAACAGAAGGTATTTTCGCCTCATCAGCCACAACACCAGAAAAAATCAACGCCTCAAACTTCTCCAACCCAACATCACCCCTTTCCTTCTTAAAATCAATATATGTTTCAATAAATTGGAGACATGATTTTTTATTTTTCAACTGAAGAACCTGTCCCGACGTACTCTTCCAATCCATCAAAGACATTCTAAAGAAGTAAAACAGAATCAGCTCAAAAGTAGCAAGAGGGAGCGCATGCAATAAATACCCTACCCACCCAGAATCACTAGACCAAAAAGGTAAAAATAAGCCCACAATTGGAATCAACAACATCAGCAATCCCAGCCATAACATACGTCTCCGTTCTGCAGCATTTCTTTCTTCAACACTAGCTATTAAATCAGTAAATCCCTCGGAAAATCTAGCAAAATTAGCGCTCCCCAAAAAGCCCTGCAATTTAACAACTAGCGAGTCAAATTCTTTTTTCGCCAAATGATGCTCTTGTGCAAGCTTATCAAACCGTCCCTCACTCGCACTTACACTCACTCTTAAACTTTCAAAGTTTGAACTCAACTCTTCATCATCATTTTTACGTTTATTAGCCAACCATTCAGCAACCATCTGATTCAGAAAAAAAACCACATTTGGTGATCCCGTACATTTTTTAGCCCATGTAATATAGCGCATTACCGCATTATTAGATGTTGACAAAAGCCTTCCAGAATCTTTTTCCAAACCATCCAAGAAGTAGGGCCATGCAAACTTGGCCACGGATTCCGCATAAGAGTTTTCATCATCGAAAACAAATAAATCATTTTCAGCAACCACATGCAAACGGGCAACATTCTCACGCCCACTTTCCAAAAGATCAGCCAACTCCCCAACCAATGCGGTTAGCCGCTCATCTAATGATTGATTTTTAAAACTTCGCAAAGAAGCTATTAGCTCACCCAAATCACCCATATTAACCCCACCCTAGAATACAAAAACAAACATGAAATTATATTGCATATGACATACAATTTCATCCATTTAATTGCCTGCAACAATTTCAACCAAATTAAAAAACCCGCCTCTCGGCGGGTTTCTTCACTTCCAGATCAGGCTTAAGTTCAAGCCAACTTGGCCAACTGCACCTTGATCTTGTCTAGCTTGTCGTTCAACTCGGCCAACTGCGCCTTGTCGCGCTCCACCAGATGGGCCGGGGCTTTGTCGACATAACCCGGCTTCTCCAGCTTGGCGGTGAGCTTGGCCAGTTCGGCTTCCGCCTTGCCCTGCTCTTTGCTCAGGCGCGCGGTTTCCGCGGCCTTGTCCACTTCCACCTTCAGCATCAGGCGGGCGTCGCCGGAGATGGCCACCGGGGCGTCGTCTTCCGGCAGCGCGGCCACGATGGAACCTTCGGTCAGGCGCGCCAGCAGCTTGAGGTAGGGCACGAAGTCCGCCACCGTGGCGTCGCCGGTTTCGATGAACAGCGGCGCTTTGACGGCCGGGCCGATGCCCATTTCGCCGCGCAGATTGCGCACCGCGTTGACCATGTCCTTGAACGCGTCCATGCGGCTGTTGGCGGCGGCGTTGATCTTGGCGGCGTCCGCCACCGGCCACGGGGCCAGCATGATGGACGGGGTGGTCTTGGCGTTGGCCAGCGGGGCCACGGTCTGCCACAGCTCTTCGGTGATGAAGGGCATCAGCGGGTGGGTCAGGCGCAGCGCCACTTCCAGCACGCGGACGATGGTGCGGCGGGTAGCGCGCTGCTGGGCTTCGTTGCCGGTTTGCAGTTGCACCTTGGCCAGTTCCACGTACCAGTCGCAGTATTCGTTCCAGATGAATTCGTAGATGGTCTGGGCGGCGATGTCGAAGCGGTAGGTTTCCAGCGCGTTGGTGACGTCGATCTCGGCCTGTTGCAGGCGGCCGATGATCCACTGGTCAACAAAGGAGTATTCCAGCGGCAGGCTTTCGTCCTGGCCGCAGTCCTTGCCTTCCACGTTCATCATCACGAAGCGGGTGGCGTTCCACAGCTTGTTGCAGAAGTTGCGGTAGCCTTCGGCGCGCTTGAAGTCGAAGTTGACGCTGCGGCCCAGGGTGGCGTAGCTGGCCATGGTGAAGCGCAGCGCGTCGGTGCCGTAAGCCGGGATGCCTTCCGGGAACAGTTTTTCCGTGGCCTTGGCGATGGCCGGGGCTTTTTCCGGGCGGCGCAGGCCGGTGGTGCGCTTGGCCACCAGCGGTTCCAGCGCGATGCCGTCGATCAGGTCCACCGGGTCGATGACGTTGCCCTCGGACTTGGACATCTTCTTGCCTTCGTGGTCGCGCACCATGCCGTGGATGTAGACGTCGCGGAACGGGACCTTCCCGGTGAAGTGCTTGGTCATCATGATCATCCGGGCTACCCAGAAGAAGATGATTTCGTAGCCGGTCACCAGCACGTTGGAGGTGAGGAAGGCGCGCAGTTCGGGGGTGTCTTGCGGCCAGCCCAGGGTGGAGAACGGCACCAGGGCGGAGCTGAACCAGGTGTCCAGCACGTCTTGTTCGCGGCGCAGGGTCTTGCCCGGGGCTTGCGCCTGGGCGTCGGCCTCGCTGCGGGCCACGTAGATGTTGCCGTCTTCGTCGTACCAGGCCGGGATTTGGTGGCCCCACCACAGTTGGCGGCTGATGCACCAGTCCTGGATGTTCTTCATCCACTGGTTGTAGGTGTTGACCCAGTTTTCCGGAATGAAGCGCACTTCGCCGCTTTCCACGGCTTCAATCGCCTTGGCGGCGATGGACTGGCCGGTGGGGTCCGGATTGCCGTCTTTGTCCAGCGCCACTTTGTCCATGGCGACGAACCATTGGTCGGTCAGCAGCGGTTCGATCACGGTGCCGGTGCGGTCGCCGCGCGGGACCATCAGTTTGTGCGGCTTGGTGTCCAGCAGATAGCCCTGGGCTTGCAGGTCCGCCAGCATGGCTTTGCGCGCGTCCTGGGTGCTGAGGCCGGCGTAGGCGGCCGGCAGTTCGATCACGCCCTGGGCGCTGCCGTCGAAGCCGAAGATCTGCGCCTTGGCCAGGATTTTGGCTTCCAGGCTCATCACGTTGATGAGCTGGGTGCTGTGGCGCTTGCCCACTTGGTAGTCGTTGAAGTCGTGCGCCGGGGTGATCTTGACGAAGCCGGTGCCGAACTCCTTGTCCACGTATTCGTCGGCGATCACCGGGATCTGGCGGCCGGTAAGCGGCAGTTCCAGCTGCTTGCCCAGCAGGTGCTGATAGCGTTCGTCGTCCGGGGCGATGGCCACGGCCACGTCGCCCAGCAGGGTTTCCGGACGGGTGGTGGCGACGGTGACGAACTCATCGCTACCCACCACCGGGTATTTGATGTGCCACATGTGGCCGTCTTCTTCCTCGGAGATCACTTCGAGGTCGGAGATGGCGGTGCCCAGCTTGGAGTCCCAGTTGGACAGGCGCTTGCCGCGGTAGATCAGGCCTTGTTCGAACAGGCGGACGAAGACTTCGGTCACCACTTCGGCGCGGGTGTCGTCCATGGTGAAGTATTCGCGGTCCCAGTCCACGGAGCAGCCGACGCGGCGCATCTGGCTGGTGATGGTGCCGCCGGATTGCTCTTTCCATTCCCACACTTTGGCGGTGAAGGCGTCGCGGCCCAGCTCGTGGCGGTTGACGCCCTGCTCTGCCAGTTGGCGCTCCACTACGATCTGGGTGGCGATGCCAGCGTGGTCGGTGCCGGGCACCCACAAGGTGTTGTCGCCTTTCATCCGGTAATACCGGGTCAGACCGTCCATAATAGTCTGATTGAAGGCGTGGCCCATGTGCAGGGTGCCGGTGACGTTGGGCGGCGGCAGCTGGATGGCGAAGGACGGTTTGGCGGTGTCCATGCTGGGCTTGAAGTAGCCGGCCTGTTCCCACTGATCGTACCAGCGACGTTCGATGTCGCCGGGTTCAAAGCTTTTGGCAAGTTCCATGGTGATGAATCGTAGTTCTTCTAGAATGGAAAAAATGGGTCGATTATACCCGGTTTTGGGGCGTTCTCCGAGAACCGGCGCAGGCGGATCAGACAGCAGCAACGGGATAAGCGGACGATGAGCGAAGAAACGCGCGTTTTGGTGATCGAGGACAGCATGGTGTTGATCCGCCCCTTGTGCCGCATGGTGGAGGAAATCGGCCTTACGCCGGTGCCGGTGTGTTCGCTGCTGGAGGTGCGCGAGGCGCTGGCGTCCGGCCAGTCTTTCCTTGCCGCGGTGGCGGATTACAATTTGCCGGATTCGCCCGGCGGCGAGCATTTGCCGCTGCTGTTCCAGCAGGCCATTCCCACCATCGTGCTGACTTCGCGCAACGACGGCGAGGTGCGCGACCGCATCCTGCAGCTGCCGGTGGTGGATTACGTCAGCAAGGAGAGCCCGGCGGCTTTTGATTATGTGATGCGGATGCTGACCCGCATCCGCAAGAACCCGGGCATCAAGGTGTTGGTGGTGGACGATTCCGCGTCTTACCGCCAGTTTCTGCGCGAGAACCTGGAGCGCCACCGCTACCAGGTGCTGGAGGCGGAGGACGCCAAGCAGGCGCTGGAGATCTTGCACCGCGACAAGCACATCAAGCTGGTGCTGAGCGACAACGATATGCCGGGCATGGACGGGGTGCGCATGACCAGCACGATACGCCGCTTCCTGGACCACGACCGCCTGGCCATCATCGGCATTTCCGGCAACCAGGACCCCACCATGACCACGCGCTTCATCAAGGCCGGGGCGGATGATTTCCTGCAAAAGCCGTTCAATTTCGAGGAGTTCTTCTGCCGCATCACCCGCAATGTGGAGTTTGTGGAGAACCTGGAGTCCTTGAAGGAAACCGCGGACCGCGATCCGCTGACCGGGCTGTCCAACCGCCGCCATTTTTTCGAGCAGGTGATGCAGTTGAAAAGCGGCTACGGGGTGGCGGTGCTGGACATTGATCATTTCAAGCAGGTGAACGATCAATACGGCCACGATGTCGGCGATCAGGTGATCTGCAATACCGCGCGGCTGATGGAGCAGTTTTTCCCGGACGGCATCGTCGCGCGCTTCGGCGGCGAGGAGTTCGTGATCCTCAGCCCCTGTCCCATCGAGCTGGACATGGTGTGCCGGCTGGAAAGCCTGCGGGTGGCGCTGGAAAGTTGCATTCTGACCACGGTCAAGGGCGGGCTGCGCTACACGGTGAGCATAGGCGTGGCGGCGTCGGACATGCCGGAGATCAGCCGTTTGCTGAAGCTGGCGGACGAGCGGCTGTACCACGCCAAGCAGCATGGCCGCAATCAGGTGTGCGGCGGCTGAGCGCGGGTGCAAAGCCCGCCGGCTTCCGCGCGCCCTGCCCGATAAGCCCCCCGCCCGCCCCCGCCCGAATGGCCAGTTCGACATTTTTTTGCGCCGGGGCGCCAACTATAATGACATCGCTTTTTCCGTACTCTCCGCGCTGCCCCGCGCTACCACCGGAGCCGGCGCTTCAACCGGATATCCGCCATGAGCCATCGTCATCCGCACGGACCAGGCTGCGCCTGCTGCTCCCTCCCCTTGTTGGCGCAGCTGAACGATGAGTTGTTCGAGCGTCCGGACTGGCAGGATGAGGCCAAGCGGCTGATCCGCCAGCAGGAAAAGAAGCGATTGCCGCCCGCGCCGCCGCAAACGCTGATCATTTACGGCGGCCCCATCCACACCCTGGCCAGCAGCGGCCGCCAGACGGTGGACGCCGTCGGCATCGCCAAGGGCCGCATCGTGGCCACCGGTTCCCGCGAGGAGGTGCAGCAGGCGATGAGCGCCGCCGGTTTCAAGAAGCCGGAGGAGATGTCCCTGGAGGGGGCGACGCTGCTGCCCGGCTTCGTCGATCCGCACATGCACATCCTGCCCAGCGCGCTGTTCGCCACCTGGCAGTATGTCGGCGCCTTCGCCGGCCAGCGGCTGCGGCCGGACTACGGCATCGCCGGGGTGGTGGACACGGTGCGCGCGGCGCTGGCCGATCCCAAAAAGCAGCACAAGGCCAAGGACGGCCCCGCCTGGGTGCTGGGCTTCGGCATCGACCCTTCGCTGATGCGGGACTGGACCGAGCCGGACCTGGACTGGTTCGCGCAGTTTGGCGACAAGCACCCGATTTTCCTGATGAACGCTTCCGGCCATATCGGCTACGCCAATGCGCCGGCGCTGGCCAAGGCCGGCATTAGCCCGGAATGCAAGGGCGTGCTGGTGGAGGAGCAGGTATTGCAGATGATGCCGGCGCTGCCCTCGCCGTCTCCGGCCGCCCTGCTCGCCAGCATAGACCAGGTGCTGCACCAGGCGGCCGCCATGGGCAATACCACGCTGTTCGACGCTGGCCTGGGCTCCAGCAAGGGGCTGCTGGAGGTGATCCTGCTGGAGCTGGTGGCGCAGACGGCGCTGAACCCGGTGCGCATCGCCGCCGCGCTGTTCGCCAATGAAACCCGGCAGATGGATGAATGGACGCGCATGTTCCGCCCGGACCTGGACGGCGTGGAGGACAAGCGTTTCAGCATCAAGGCGCTGAAACTGGTGTCGGATGGCTCCAATCAGGGGCTGACCGGTTATCAGAGCGAGGCCTATAAATGCTATCCGCAGCATCAGGTGCCCAATGTGCCGGCCACCGGCCTGTTCAATTTCCGCCCGCCCAGCACCTTCGCGCCGCATTTGCTGCAGGCGGTGGAGCACGGCTGGCCGGCCATGGTGCACGCCAACGGCGACAAGGCCATCGACGAGGTATTGCAGGCTTACGAGCACGCGCTGAACCACCCGTCGGCGCCGCCGCGGCCGGATTGCGTCGGCAAGCGGCTGCGCCACCGCATCGAGCATGCGTCGCTGCTGACCGATGAGCATATCTCGCAGATGGCGCAGCTGCAGTTGTCGCCCAGCTTCCTGATCGGCCATGTCGGCTATTGGGGCCATGCGTTCCAGCAGACGATACTCGGCGACGCGCGCGCCAAGCTGCTGGACCGCTGCCTGTCCGCCAAGCGCGCCGGCTTGCGCGTCAGCCTGCATTCCGACCACTTCGTCACTCCCTTGGGCGGCCTGCGCATGATGGAGCAGGCGATCTTCCGCGCGATGGAGGCGGCGCCGGAACAGGCCGGCGCCAAGCCGGCGCTGAACCCGGCGGAGCGGCTGGACCGGCTCAGCGCGCTGCGCGCGGTGACGCTGGACGCGGCCTGGCAATGCCATATGGACCATCTGGTGGGCTCGCTGGAACCGGGCAAGCTGGCGGACCTGGTGGTGCTGGAGCAGGACCCGCTGGACCCGGCGCTGAGCAATCTGCGCGATATCGCGGTGTTGCAGACCTGGCGCTCCGGCGCGCCGGTGCATCTGCATGCCAAGCTGGGTTGCGCGACGGAGACGGCGCCGCCGGCCTGAGAACCTGTTCAAGGTCTGCCGCACGGCGGTGATGCAGCGCTCAGGCGCGGCCGCTTTGCTCAGCTTTTGTCAGCCACGCAATATTGCAAATGGCATAGCATTATCCTGTGCGCGGCGTCGCCGCGCCGTCAATCATGACGCCATGCACAGGAGCGCCTCATGTCCCAACCCCATCAGCCCGGCTGCGCGTGCTGCACCTTGCCCAGCCTGTCCATGCAACTGGACGCCCTGCAACACCACAACTGGACCGAAAGCCTGGCCAATCTGGTCCGCGTCGCCGCGGAACGCGCCAAGCTGGCGCTGCACCAGGACGCGGCCATCTTCCATGGCGGCACCATCTACACCTTGCAAGGCGGCCAGCCCAGCCGGGTAGACGCGCTGGGCATCGCCCACGGCAAGGTGGTTTCCGTGGGCAGCCTGCAGCAGGTGGAAACCGATATGCGCGCCCAGCCGCGCGCCGAGCGCATCGATCTGCACGGCAAGACCTTGCTGCCCGGCATGATAGATCCGCACATGCACATCCTGCCCAGCGCGCTGTACCGCAACTGGATCAATCTGAGCCCCTTCCAGGGTCAGGTCCTGCGGCCGGGCTACAATCTGGACTGGGTTGCGGAACAGCTGCGCGGCGAGCTGGCCAGCCATAGCGGCCACACTGTCAGCGGCGCGCCGCGCTGGCTGACCGGCTTCGGCGTGGATCCGTCGCTGATGAGCCCCTGGAAAGAGCCGGACAGCCACTTCCTCGATGGCATCAGCGCGGAGGTGCCGATCTTCCTGATCAACGCCTCCGGCCATCTGGGCTATGCCAACTCCGCGGCGGTGAAACTGGCCGGGCTGGACCCCAAGGAAAATGGCGTGACCACCGAGTCCGACGTCGCCAAGGTGCTGGCGGTGATCCCCGGCCTGGCCGCGCCGCATTTGCTGGGCAAGGTGCAGGAGATTTTGAACGACGCCGCCGCCAACGGCATCACCACGCTGTTCGACGCCGGCCTGGGCGCCGGCCTGGGGCCGCTGGAAATCACCCTGGTGCGCGCCTTTGCGCAAAGCCCGCTGGCGCCGGTGCGCATCGGCGCCGCGCTATACGGCAACCCGGACTGGCTGCAGGAGCAGTGGCTGCAAACCTATCAGCTCAACCATAACAAGCACGACGACGACCGCTTCAGCGTCCGCGCGCTGAAACTGATCGCCGACGGTTCCAACCAGGGCCTGACCGGCTACCAGTCGGAGGATTATTGCTGCGCGGCTGAGCACCGCGTGCCCGGCGTCTCGCCGCGCGGCCTGTTCAACTTCGAGCCGCCGATCACCTTCGCCGCCCAGTTGCAACGCGCGCTGAACGCCGGCTGGCCGGTGCTGGTGCACGCCAACGGCGACCAGGCGCTGGACTATGTGCTGGCCAGCTTCGAGCTGGCGCTGTTCGATAAGACCAGCGAAGACGGCACCCTCAATCCCAAGCTGACGCTGCGTTCGCGCATCGAGCATTGCTCGCTGCTGAGCGACGCCAGCATCGCCACCATGGCGCGGCTGAAGCTGTCGCCCAGCTTCCTGATCGGCCATGTCGGCTACTGGGGCCAGATATTCAAGACCACCATCCTGGGCCGCGAGCGCGCCCAGATGCTGGACCGCTGTCAATCCGCGCTCCAGGCCGGCCTGCGCATCAGCCTGCATTCCGATCACTTCGTGTCGCCGCTGGGCACGCTGCGGATGATGGAGCAAGCGGTGACGCGAGTGATGGAGGCGGACCCGGAGCAGCAGCCGCTGAACCCGGCGGAATGCCTGGACCGCGTCTCCGCGCTGCGCGCGGTGACGCTGGACGCGGCCTGGCAGTGCCATATGGACCACATCGTCGGCTCGCTGGAGCCGGGCAAGCTGGCGGACCTGGCCATCCTGGAACAGGACCCGCTGGACCCGGCGGTGCCGGCCGGATCGCTGCGCGACATTCGCGTGCATCAGACCTGGCTGGCCGGCAAGCCGGTTTATCACAATCCCAACACCCACTGAGCGGCGCTATCGCGCAAAATAAAACCGGCCGGAATCATCCGGCCGGTTTTTGCGCTGCGCCCTCCCCGCTCACGGCGGGCTTGACGCGAACCTTATCAGTGCGCCACCGACTTGGACATCAGATTCATCACCAGCACCCCGGCGATGATCAAGCCCATGCCTATCATCGCCGGCGCGTCCAGCTTCTGGCCGTAGAGCACCCAGCCGACGATGGAAACCAGCACGATGCCGACGCCGGACCATAGCGCGTAGGCCACGCCCACCGGGATCTGGCGCAGGGTCAGCGACAGCATGTAGAAGGCCAGCACATAGCCGGCGCCGGTCAGCAAGGACGGGCCGAGCCGGGTAAAGCCGTCGGACGCTTTCAGCGAGGAGGTGGCGATCACCTCGCTGACGATGGCGACGGCCAGGAACAACCAGGTTTTCATTCAAGACTCCAGTTCGGCGCAGGGCTTGCCGCCGCGCTCGCGCAGCTTGGCGCGCAGCGTGTCGTACAGCCAGTTGAATACATAAGTGTAAGGCAGGAAGAAGGCGAAAAAGCCCAAATCCAGCAGGAAGGCCTGCCAGTAACTGACGTTCAGCCACCAGGCCGCCAGCGGCACCAGCATGAAGACCAGCCCGCCTTCGAACATCAGCGCGTGCAAGCTGCGCACGCCCACGGTGCGGCTCCAGCCCATCGCCGCTTCCAGGCGGTCGAACAGCATATTGAACACCACGTTCCACAGCATGGCCGCGGTCGACATCATGAAGGCCAGCGCGCCCATGTGCAGCAGGCTTTGTTCCATCACCAGGGAGGCCAGCGGCACCAGCAGGGCCATCGCGCACAGTTCGTACATCACGGCGTGGAAGCCGCGTTCCAGCCAGGATTTTTGTTTGTTCATGTTATTTCCCAATCATGACCGTATAAGGACAGCCGCTATTCTGATTGGTTTTTCGGATGGTTGAAAAATAATAAACATCGGCAAAACCGATACATCAAGCCAGACCGGCGCGCGCGCGGCTCAGGCGCCGCAGCAGGCTGGCGCGCAGCCCGTCGTACAGCCAGTTGAAGACAAAGGTATAGGGCAGGAAGAACAGGAAAAAGCCGATGTCCAGCAAGAAAGCCTGCCAGTAGCTGATCTGCAGCCACCACGCCGCCAGCGGCACCAGCAGGATCACCAGCCCGCCCTCGAACAGCAGCGCGTGCACCACGCGCAGCGCCGGCGTGCGCGCCCAGCCGCGGCGGCGCTCCCAGCGTTCGAACAGGCTGTTGAACACGATGTTCCACGACATCGCCACGCTGGTCATCATCAGCGCCAGCACGCCGATCTGCGCGGTGTCCTGCTTTAGCAGCAACGTGGCCAACAACATCAGCAGGCTGATGGCGCACAGTTCGTAAGTCACGGCGTAGAAGGCGCGTTCCAGCCAGGATTTCTTTACTTGCATCGATTCTCCTTGATCCGCCACGGCGCTTGGCAGCAGTTTGCGATCTGCTGCGCCGCGGCTTGATTAGCAAGACAATGACGCGATTTTTATTGGTTTTTCGGATAGGATAAAGATGGATTAAATCGGAGAAACCGATATGAGCATGTCGCTAGACGCGCTGGCGGCGTTTGCCAACGCCGCCGAACTGGGTTCCTTCTCCGCCGCCGCGCGGCGGCTGGGCAAGAGCCAGTCCACCATCAGCGAGGCCATCGCCAATCTGGAAATCGACCTGGCGGTGCAGTTGTTCGACCGCGGCAGCCGCCAGCCGGCGCTGACCCAGGCCGGCCGCCACCTGCTGGGCTATGCGCGGCAGATGCTGGCGATAGGCGATGAATTGAACCAGCAGGCGCAATTGCTGACCGCCGGGCTGGAGCCGCGGCTGACCCTGGTGTTGTCCGACACCTATCAGTCCTCGCGCTTTCAGGAGGTGACGCGGCAATTGGAACAGCAGTTCGAGGCGCTGGAGCTGGAATGCCTGGTGGGCGAGCAGGACGATGTGCTGGACTTGATCCAGACCGGACGCGCCCACTTGGGCTGCATGGCGGCGCAGGAGCAATACCCGGCCGATATCGGCCACGCCACGCTGGGCGAGGTCAGCGAGGTGGCGCTCTACGTGGCGCGCGGCCATCCGCTGGCGGCGCTGGAGCTGGCGGACCGCCAGGCGCTGAGCCTCCACCGCGAGCTGCGGCTGAACACTTACACCGAGAGCAAGCCGGACACGCTGAGCCGGCGCTGCTGGTTCGCGCCCAGCTATCTGATGCTGCTGGAAATGGCGATCCTCGGCGCCGGCTGGGCCGAACTGCCGCGCTGGCTGGCGGACTCCTTCGGCGCCGGCCGGCTGCATGAGCTGCGCGCGCCCGGCTGGCCCAAGGCGCGCCATATCGATCTGGTGTGGTCGCGGCGGCGGCCGCTGGGCCTGGCCGCCGACTGGGTGCGCGAGCAGCTGCTGCGCTCCTGACCAGGCCGCCGCGCCATGACGCCAGGCACGGCGGGCGCCGAGGACTCAGGCGCCAGGCGCGGTCAGCGGCCGCAGAATCCACATTGGCGGCCGGCCGGGATGCAGTTTGCGCAGCCGCAAGGCCGGCGGGAAGATTTTTTCCATGCCGAAGCCGAAGGCCAGGGTGCGATCGGCCTGACTGACGATGTTGCCGGGCTGGGAGAACACATCCCAGCGCTGGCTGGGCAGCGCGGGCTCCGGCAGCAGATCCAGTTGCAAGGGTGAGCCGTCGGCCACTTCATTGGCGGCGATCACCAATTGATTGCCGCTGGTGGCCAAGGCGAACAAGCCTTGGTCGAAATCGATATTGAACAAGGCGGCGAAATTGTTCTGGAACGGCTGCAGGCTGAGCCGGGAGCCCTTGCTCGAATCCTCGGCCACAATCGCGTAATCCGGGAAATAGGCCGAGGTGATGAAATACGAAGTGCTGCTGAAAGCCATCGTTTGCTCCTTGCATGAACCCAAAAAGCGGCGGCGGGCCTTAGAACCTGCTTTACGACCTGCTGCGCGTCGGTAGAGACATTGTGCGATGAGTGCCCGCTTCGAAATGCTCATGTACCACTTGTACATTCCGCTTTCTCAGCCGTTTTCGCCTTGTCTCGCCTTAGCTCGCAAGATCGTAAACACATTCTTAGAACCTGTTCAAAGTCTGCTGCGCTTCGGCTTGAAACCAAGCTCAAAATGCTCATGCACCACTCGTACATTCCGCATTTTCGCTCGTTTTCGCCTTGTTTCGCCCTCGCTCGCAAGACCTTGAACCGCTCTTTGCGCCCGCCGCCGCGATTTTTGCCCCGCGCTTATTCAGCGGTTTCCAGCACCAGTTCCGAGCGTTGCGCCGAGGTCAGCGGCTTGAGCGCCCATTGCTGAGCCGGCGAAGCGTTGAACTCGTACAGCCAGATCAGGCTGCCCACGCCGCCGCGGCTCTGGTTGTCTATCACCAGATTGTTGTTTTGACGGCTGGAGATAAAGCCCGGACGGGAGAACAGATCCCATTGCTGGCTGAGCGAGGACGGGTTGTACGGACGCAGCACCAAGGGCTTGCCGCTGGACAGGTCGGAAATGTCGATCACCAGTTGGTTGCCACTGGTGGCCAGCGCGAACACGCCGTTGGCGAAGTCGATGTTGAACAGCGACAGGAAGTTGCCCTGGATGGGCTGCAGGTACAGCTGGGAACCGCTCATCGAATCTTTGGCGGTAATGCCCAGCGCGGTGTTTTGGCTATAGGTCAGGAAGTAAGGAACGCTAGAGAAAGACATATGGCAACCCCCATGTTTATGCCAATCAATTATTGGCTTTCTCAAACTAGCAAGGTTTGCCCGTATTGCAAGCGCCGGCCCGAAACCGGCCGCGCCCGGCGTGAAATTCAGCTAAAAACCCGATCAGAAACACCAACTTAGGCATGGATTAAGTGAAAACGCTTAAATTCATCCCGCGAGGTATGGTCTGTTTCCACAAAAAACTAAGCGGCACCAACGCAAACAGCCGGGCTAAGCCCGGCTGTTTTACTCTTTCTGAAGGCGTGAATCAGACCGACAGATAGGACGACTGCTTCAGGCCGCGGCAGAACTCGGCGAAGAACAGGCTGCGCTCTTCGCTGCTGAGATCGGCGGCGCGCGACTTGGCTTCGTAGCGGTTGAGGATGTCCTCCGGCGACAGGTGCACATAGCGCAGCATGTCTTCGATGGTGTCATGCTCTTCCACGCCGGAGAATTCCAGCTCGCCGCCATTGCGCACATAGACGTTGACCGAGTCGGTGTCGCCGAACAGATTGTGCATGTCGCCCAGGATTTCCTGGTAAGCGCCCACCAGGAACACCGCGATCAGGTACTCCTCGCCCTGCTTCACTTCGTGCACCGACAGGCTGGATTCAATGCTCTGCTGATCCACGTACTGCTTGAGCTTGCCGTCGGAATCGCAGGTCAGATCCTGCAGCACCGCGCGGCGGGTGGGCTGCTCGTTCAGACGATGCAGCGGGGTGATCGGCAGGATCTGGTCGATGGCCCAGGTGTCAGGCAGGCTCTGGAACACCGAGAAGTTGCAGAAGTATTTGTCGGCCAGACGATCGGTCAGCTCGTCGTACACCTGGCGCTGCGAACGCTGGCTGGCTTGCAGTTGGCGGTGCAGGCGGCGGCACAGCGCGGCGTGCACGTCCTCGGCCAGCGCTTTTTCCTTCAGCGACAGACGGCCGGCGGCGTACAGATCGGTCACTTCCGACGCATAGTGGCTGGCGCGGTAGTAGATTTCGGTGACCAGGTCGTCGTCGTTGAGCTGCACCAGCTCGAACAGCTTGCGCACCGGCTGCGACAGCGCGGCGAGGTCGTCCACCTGCGGCACTTCGTCCGGCAGGCGCTCGACATCGGTCACGTTCATGATCAGCACCGCGTGGTGGGCGGTCATCGCGCGGCCGGATTCGGACAGGATGCGCGGATGCGGAATGCCGTTCTCGCCGCAGAACTCGGACAGCATGGACACGATCACGTGCGCGTACTCGTCCATATCGTAGTTGATCGAGCTGTCGTTGCGCGAATGGGTGCCGTCGTAGTCCACGCCCAGGCCGCCGCCCACGTCGACATGGTCGATGGGCAGGCCCAGCGCGCGCAGTTCGGCGAAGTAGCGGATGGCCTCGCCGAAACCGCTGCGGTAATCGCCGATATGGGCGATTTGCGAACCCATGTGGAAGTGCATCAGGCGCACGCAGTCGGCCAGGCCGGCGGCGGTGAGCTTGTCGGCGGCGGAAATCAGCTGGCCGGCGGACAGGCCGAACTTGCCCTTCTCGCCGCCGGTGTCCGCCCATTTGCTGGACGCCAGCGAGGACAGGCGCACGCGCATGCCGATATTGGGGCGGATGCCCAGCTTGCGGGATTCATCGATCACTAGGTCCACTTCGGACTCTTTCTCGATGACGATGAACACCTGATGGCCCAGACGCTCGCCCATCAGGGCCAGACGGATGTAGTCGCGGTCCTTGTAGCCGTTGCAGACGATGGTGCAGCCCTTGGGCGCCAGCGCCAGCACCGCCATCAGTTCCGGCTTGGAGCCGGCTTCCAGGCCGATGGACACGTCCGGCGTGGCGATGATGCTCTTCACCACCGCTTCTTGCTGGTTGACCTTGATCGGATAAATGGCGGTATAGCGGTTGCCATAGCCTTGTTCGGCGATGGCCTTGTCGAAGGCCGCGCACAGACGGGTGACGCGATCTTGCAGGATATCGGGAAAACGCACCAAGAGCGGCAGATCCAGGCCTTTGCCGGCCAGATCGCCCACCAGGCGGTGCAGATCGATTTCCTTGTCTTGGCGCACATTCGGACGCACAACGATATTGCCGTTGGCGCCCATGTCGAAGTACCCCGCTCCCCAATGCCGGATGCCATACAACGCCCGGCTATCAGCCACAGACCAAGCCATGAGTTTTCCCCTCAAGAACTGACGGAAAGCCCTGCACCCCGCGCAAAGGGAGAGAACAGGGATTCCCAAAGGACGCGCCCAGGCCGCCGCCGAAAAAGCGATGAGCCAGCCGCAGGAGCATCCTTATGATGGATAACCCCGCTCCTTAGTGCGCGGCTTTCGGGCTGAACAGCTTTTATGTGGGCCTGGGATGTCGGAGCGAAACAATTGAATTGTAGGTTTGCAAAGCTGCAAACGAGCGCGGATTGTAACAACATCACGCGGCTTGACAAGTAAAAAAATGTATAAAAATCCGCATGTCCAATTTAATCGACAAGCCCGCTCCGGGCCACGCGGCAAGCCTTGCCGGGCAAGGCTCCAGCAAAAACAGACCGCTATATTTGCTGCATGGCAACATCCAGCCGCTCCACCGGGCGCGAGCCGCGGCGCCGCGACAATGGACTTGTCCAAAATATTCAACAAAAGCCAACCTCGCCCCCCCATGCGGCCACGCGAAAAAACCACAGCGCCGCCCGGCATGCCAAGCCGCGCCGGACAAGGCTTTTAGCCCAAACACGGCATGTTTTTTCAAATCTGCGCCACGCGCCGCCACCGGTCGCGCCGGCTCTGGTTACAATGCCCCGGTCATCACCAGCCGCGAGCCAAGAGTCAGCCCATGCGCGAGCATCACCACGATTTCCTGTCCTGGACCATGAACCCCGCCTCCGCCGCCACCGCGGAATGGCAACTGCCCTCCGGCGTGCAGGCGCGCTGGCTGGATTACGGCATCGTCGAACTGACGCCCGCCACCGCCGCCGCGGACGCGCTGCTGTTGTCCTGCGGCGTGCACGGCAATGAAACCGCGCCGGTGGAAGTGCTGAACGCCATTCTCGCCGACATCGCGGCCGGCAAGCAGGCGCTGCGCTGCCGGCTGCTGGTGGTCTTCGGCAATCTGGACGCGATGCGGCTGGGCAAGCGCTACCTGGACTACGATATGAACCGGCTGTTCAACGGCGCGCACGCGCGCCAGCCGGAAGCGCGTGAGGCGGCGCGCGCGGCGCGCTTGGAACAGGCGGCGGCGGATTTCTTCGCCGCGGCGCGCGGCCGCCGCTGGCATTACGACCTGCACACCGCGATCCGCGGCTCGGTGTTCGAGAAGTTCGCCATCTACCCGTATCTGCACGAACGCCCGCACAGCCGCGCGCAGTTGGCCTGGCTGAAGAGCTGCCAGGTGGAAACCGTGCTGCTGCACAGCCAGCCGGCCAACACCTATAGCTATTTCTCCAGCCGCCACTGCCAGGCCGACGCCTTCACGCTGGAGCTGGGCAAGGCGCGGCCCTTCGGTCAAAACGATCTGTCACGCTTTTCCGGCATCGAACAGGCGCTGCGCCGGCTGCTGGCCGAGCCGGAACAAAAGCTGCCGGACTACCGCGACGGCGACCTGCCGCTGTTCCGCGCCAAATACGACATCGTCAAGCATAGCGAGGCTTTCCGCCTGCACCTGGCCGACGAGGTGGAGAACTTCACCGCGCTGCCGGACGGCTATCTAATCGCCGAGGACGGCGATCAGCGCTATGTGGCCGCCGGCGGCGAGGAGCGCATCCTGTTCCCCAACCCCACGGTCAAGCCCGGCCTGCGCGCCGGCATCGTGGTAGCTCCGGCGCAGTTGCCGGCGGACTGAGCCGGCGGACGCCGGACAGCAAAACGCTGCGGTTTGACCGCGGCGTTTTTCATGTCTGCGCCAAACAGCGCCAGGTGTCCGCTCAGGCGAATTCGGCCACCACCACCCGCGCCGCCGCGGCCACCACCGCATTGCGTTCATCCGGCAACGCCGACGAGCCCCAGTAATACACCGCCAGCAATAGCGGCGACTTGCCCGGCCGCCAGGCTACCGCCACATCGTTGGTGGCGCCATTGCCACCGCTGCCGGTCTTGTCGCCCACCCGCCATTCCGCCGGCAAGCCGGCGCGGATGCGCAGATTGCCGGTGGTGCTGTTCAACAGCCAGTCGCGCAGCAAGACGCGCTGACGCTCGGGCAGCAGCGAGGAAAACAGCAGTGAGTTCAGATTGGACACCATCGCCGCCGGCGTGGTGGTGTCGCGCGGATCGCCCGGCGTGGCGGAGTTCAGTTCCGGTTCGATCCGATCCAGCCGGCTCAGCCCGTCGCCCAGCGCGCGCGCGAAACGGGTCACCGCCTCCGGCCCGCCCAGCAGGCCCAACAGCAGATTGGCGGCGGTATTGTCGCTGAAGCGCATCGCCGCGTCGCACAAATCCTTGACCGACATGCCCTGCTCCGCGTATTGCTCGGTGATGGGCGAATAGCGGAGCAGTTGCTCGCGCTGATAATTCACATGGCGGTAGAGCAGGTCCGGCTGCGCGGCGCTGAGTTGCAAGACGGCGCCCACCAGCAGCAGCTTGAAGGTGCTGCACATCGGAAAGCGCTCATCGGCGCGGTAGGCCACCCGCCGCCCGCTATCCACCTCCAGCGCCGCCACGCCGATACGGCCGCCGGCATTGTGCTCCAGTTCCGCCAACTGCCGCGACAGCGGCGCCTCGCCCGGCTGCCGCAGCGGCGGCCTGACACAAGCCAGCAGCCAGGGCGAAACCGCCAGCGCAGCCAGCAGGCCGCGTCTTTGCTTAAAGTCTTCCATATGTCTCCCTGAGAACCCGTCCTCGCTCTTGCTCGCGAGACTTTGAACAGGCTCTTAGAAGCTGTTTACGATCCGCTGCGCGTCGTGAAGCGTGACACGGCGAGTGCCGCATTTACCACCTGCGCATTCCGCTTTCGCAGCCGCAACGCCTTGTTTCGCCTTGGCTCGCGAGATCGTGAACACGTCCTAAGCCGGTTCTGAGCGGCATGGTCAGATCCATGCCGCGGTTCATTCCATTTCCCCAAATCCATTGCCAGCATTTTTCATGACAATGAAGTAGAATTAAAAACCTATCATTACTCGCGTTAAAACTCGCTGCGCAAGCCCGCGATTTATTCACTTTTCGGATGACATGACAAATCTCTCACAGTTCCCCATTGCCGGCTGGCGACGCTGCGCCGCCGTCATCGGCCTGAGCCTGGCCTTCTTGGCCGCCCCGGTCCAGGCCAAAACGCCGCCGCGCCACTCCAGCGCGCCGGCACAAGAACAGCTGCTGGAACACGGCAGCTACACCAATTCCGACGGCGTGGAGGTGCACAGCCCGGCGCACACCCGCTCCGGCAAGGCGCCGGCCGGCGCCAGCGCGCGCTGCCGCGACGGCAGCTACAGCTTCAGCCAGCACCGGCGCGGCACTTGCTCGCATCACGGCGGCGTGGCGGCCTGGCTCTGAGAACCTATTCAAAGTCTGCTGCGCTGCGGCGATACGGCGTTGAAACTGAGCTCAAAATGCTCATGCACCACCTGTGCATTCCGCTTTCTCGGCCGCAACGCCATCGCATTGCGCATACCCAAAGCCACTCAGTATAATTTGACGTCAAGCTAGTCGAGAGAAATCAAATGAAGTACTTCGTCGCCCTTTTCCTTGCCGCCATGTCCTTCCATGCGGCCGCATCGCCTATTAATTGCGATGAATATAATAACTCCAGAAATCAGTTTTCCATCGAAAACTGGAAGGGCAAGCTGCAAAGAATGAGCATCCTGGAGCGCATCGATTTCATCAAGGATAGACGCGAGGTGCTCAAACAGTGCCAATTGGATGATTTTTCCCGGGTCAATGTAGAGAACTCAGTCAAAGCCGCTTCTATTTTGCTGGAAGAAAAGAAATAACGGCAGCCCGCGCCCAAATCGCGGCGGCAAGCACCGGGGCATCCACTCAACCAGCGCCTGCCCCGCTGTTTTCAATACCCTCCCTCTGAGTCTGCGCAAAGACTCGCACCCAAGCGCGCCGGGCTTAGAGCCTGTTCAAAGTCTCGCGAGCAAGAGCGAGACAAGGCGAAAACGAGCGAAAAAGCGGAATGTACAAGTGGTACATGAGCATTTTGAGCTCGTACTCACCGTGCAACGGCTCACGAAGCGCAGCAGACTTTGAACAGGTTCTTGGGAACCAGTTTCTCAAGTCACACCAGACAGCCGGCAAACAGCAGATACACCGCGCCCGCGCCCACCAGCCAGCGGCCATCGACATTGCCGCGCCGGAACAGCAGCCACAGTCCGGTGATCGCCGCCATCGTCGCCAGGCCGGACCACAGCAAGACGCTGTCAAAAAGCCACGGAGTGAAGAACAGGCCGAAGGCGCTGGGAATCGTCGCTTGAATCATCATCGCGCCGGAGATATTGGCCAAGGCCAGCCGCTCCTTGCCCTGCCGCAGCCAGATCAGCGCATTCATGATTTCCGGCAGCTCGGTGGCCACCGGGCTCAGCAGCAAGGCCACCAGGTGCGGCGCCATGCCCCAGTGTCCGGCCAGCGTTTCCAGCTGCGCGACGAAGCCATGCGCCGCCGCCGCGATCACCACCAGCGCCAATAGCGCCTGCGCCGCCGCCCAGCCCAGGCCGCCGCCGGCGCGCAGTTTCAAGGCGTCCAGCTCTTCCTCTTCCGGCGCGGTGTCGGCGCTGCGGATCTCGCGCCACACATAGGCGGCATAGGCGGCCAGGAAGACCACGCCCAGCCAGGGCTTGATCGAGAACGCCAGCAGGCCCAGCCCCACCTTGAACGCGAAAATCAGCAAGAACGCCAGTTGGTCGCCGGCCAGCCGGCGATGATCGACGCGCAGCAGGTAATTGGCGCGGCCCAGCCGGCCGCGGTGGCGCCACAGCGCGAAACCCACCACCGCGTAAGCCAGCGTGGCCAACACCAGCGGCCCGCCCAGCGCGGCGCCGACGCCGATGTCCTGATGCTGCGGCGTGCCGCCGAAGGCCATCGCGGTCAAGGTGACGGCGCTTTCCGGCAAGGCGGTGCCGAAGGCGGCGAGCACGGTGCCGACGGCGCTGGCGCCCAGATTCAGGTGGCGGCCGCACCATTCGATGGCGTTGACGAAGTATTGACAGGAAAGATAGATCAGAACGGCGAGGCCGAGCAGAAACGACAGGGTCAACAGCATGGATAGTCTTGGGCCGGGCAAGCGGATGGACAATGGCGCAACGACGCGGCTTGCCCGGCGGCAAACGCATCGTGGCCAAAGGTCTCGCTTGGCGGCGCCGGCAATGCCGGCCGCTGACCGCGCCATGGGGGCTTGCCCCCAAGTTTGTTGACGCGGCCTCTCCGGCTGGGCCGAAGATGGCTACTCCCCAATGACAACGGCGCCATTGTGCCAGCCCGGCCGCGATGGCGCAAACCTAGGCGAGCGTCATGATCCGCGCGCCGACCGCGCTTAAGCACAGCCAAATCCTCGCTTCGTCAAATGCGAATTGTCCTCGCTAACGAGATCACCGAGTCTATGTCCGTCCATCTTGCGATGGATAAAGACAAGGAGTTGGACATGAAGCACGATGTTTTGACGCAGCTGCGCGACAGCGCCCGCGCACTGCTCAGCCGCGACGACCACCGCCGCCGCGTCCGCAGCAGACGCGACAGCCAGCTGGATTATTCCGCGGAGCTATGGCGCGAACTGGCCGATGCCGGCTGGCTGGCGGTGTTGCTGGCGGAAAGCGACGGCGGCCTGGGCCTGAGCTTGGCCGAAGCCGCCGTCATCGCCGAGGAAGCCGGCCGCGCGCTGCTGCCGGAACCGTTCACCGCGGTGGCGGTGCAGGCCGCGCAAGCGCTCGCCGCCTGCCCGGACAGCCCGCTGCGCTCGCACTTGCTGGCCCAACTGGCCGCCGGGCAGTTGCTGCCGGGTCTGGCCTGGCAGGAGCGCGCCGGCCAGCAGGACGAGGACACCGCGGACACCCGCGCCGCCTTTGACGGCCAGCGCTACTGGCTCAGCGGCGGCAAGACTTTCGCGCTGCCGGCGGCGGCGGAGCGGCATGGCTGGCTGTTGAGCGCGCGCGGCGACGAGGGCTGGCTGCTGCTGTGGCTGCCGGCCGACCAGCCCGGCCTGAGCATAGACCGCTGCCCCGGCATAGACGGCAGCCTGATGTGCAGCCTGACGCTGGAACAGGCGCCGGTGCCGCACAGCCATCTGCTGGCCGCGGGCCCCGCCGCGCGGGACGCGCTGTGCCAGGCCAACGACGCCGCGCGCCTGGCGCAAAGCGCCGAGCTGCTGGGCAATGCGCGCCAGATTCTGGCGCTGACCCTGCCCTATCTGGCCAGCCGCGAGCAATTCGGCCGCCCGATCAGCAGTTTCCAGGCGCTGCAGCATCGCTTGGTGGACGCTCATATCCAGATCGAGCTGGCGGCGGCCAGCCTGGACGAGGCGCTGGAGGAGCGCGCGGAGCCGGCGCGGCTGGACAGCGCGCGCATCAGCCGGCTGAAGGCGCGTTGCGCCGACGCCGCCATCGGCATGGGCCGGCTGGCGATCCAGCTGCATGGCGCCATAGGCTACACCGAGGAATGCGATATCGGCCTCTACTTCAAGCGCGCGCTGCACCTGAACGCCTGGCTGGGCAATGCCGAGCAGCAGCGCCGGCGTTACCGGCGGCTAAGCCCGCCGCAAGCGGCCGCGGCGGAAACGCCGCCGCCGGCGCTGAGCGACTTCCCCCGCGACGCCGACTGGGAGGCCATGCCCGAATCCGAATTCCGCGACTTGCTGCGCGCCTTCTTCGCCCGCCACTATCCGCCGGCGCTGCGCCATCCGTCGCGGCGGCTGCACTGGCACGAAATCCGCGACTGGCACCAGACGCTGGCGCGCCAGGGCTGGGCGGCTCCGGCCTGGCCCAAGGCCTGCGGTGGGATGGGTCTGTCGCCGGCGCGGCAGCTGGCCTTCATCGAGGAACAGGAACGCTACGGCGTGGCGCGCGCGCCGGACCAGGGCATCATCATGGTCGGCCCGCTGTTGCTGCAGCACGGCAGCGCGGAACAGCAGCAGCGCTATCTGCCCAAGATCCTGTCCGGCGAGCACATCTGGTGCCAGGGCTATTCCGAGCCCAACGCCGGTTCCGATCTGGCGGCGCTGCGCACCGAGGCGGTGCCCGACGGCGCGGACTTCATCGTCAACGGCCAGAAAACCTGGACCACGCTGGCCCAGGACGCCACCCACATCTTCACCCTGGTGCGCACCGACAAACAGGCCAAGCGCCAGGCCGGCATCAGTTTCCTGCTGATCGCGCTGGACAGCCCCGGCATCACCGTGCGCCCGATCACCACGCTGGCCGGCCACCAGGAATTCTGCGAAGTGTTCTTCGACCAGGTGCGGGTGCCCGCCGCCAATCTGGTCGGCGGGCTGAACCAGGGCTGGGGCATCGCCAAGGCGCTGCTGGGCTTCGAACGCATCTTCCTCGGCAGCCCCAAGCAGGCGCGGCAAGCGCTGGCGCAGCTGGCCACCCAGGCGCGCGCCTGCCGCGGCTTCGACGACCCGGTCTTCGCCGACCGCTACGCGCGGCTGGAGCTGGACGTGGCGGACCTGGGCGCGCTGTACAAGCACTTCGCCGCCATGGTCCGACGCGGGGAGGCGCTGCCGCCGGCGGTGTCCGCGCTGAAGATCTGGGCCACCGAGACTTATCAGCGCATCAGCCTGGCGCTGATGGATCTGGCCGGGGAATACGGCAGTTGGGCCGGCGCGGACCCGGCGGGCGGCCAGGCGCCTGCGCTGCTGTTCAACGCCACCCCCGCCACCATCTACGGCGGCAGCAACGAGATCCAGCGCAACATTCTGGCGCGCCACGTGCTGCGGCTGCCTGCCTGAGAGCCTGTTCAACATCGCGCGGGCAAGCGCGAGACAAGGCGAGAACGGCTGAGCAAGCGGAATGCACGCAGAGTCCATGAGCATTGCGAAGAGGTGCTCGCCGTGTGACGTCGCCTCGCCCCGCGCAGCAGATCGCGCACCGGCGCCAAGGGCGGCGCCACCCTCATTCCAAAGGAGAAATCAGGCTTATGCACAGCGCTTTGTCCCATCTCCGGGTGCTGGATCTGTCTCGGATTCTGGCCGGTCCTTGGTGCACCCAGAACCTGGCCGACCTCGGCGCCGACGTGATCAAGGTGGAGCGCCCCGGCTGCGGCGACGATACCCGCCACTGGGGCCCGCCCTGGCTGCCTCATCGCAACGGCGAACAGCCGGACTCGCTGTACTACGCGTCCACCAACCGCAACAAGCGTTCCATCGCCATCGACATTTCCCGCGCCGCCGGCCAGCGCCTGGTGCGCGAACTGGCCGCCGGCTGCGATGTGCTGATAGAGAATTACAAGGTCGGCGACCTGGCGCGCTATGGCCTGGCCTACGCCGACCTGCGCGCGCTCAACCCGCGCCTGATCTATTGCTCGATCACCGGCTACGGCCAGAGCGGGCCCTATGCGCACAAGCCCGGCTACGACTTCGTGTTCCAGGGCCTGGGCGGGCTGATGAGCGTCACCGGCGAGAGCGACCAACTGCCCGGCGGCGGCCCGCAGAAGGTGGGCGTGGCGGTGGCCGACATGGTCACCGGCCTGTACGCCGACATCGCCATCCTGGCGGCCCTGCAAGCGCGCGAACGCAGCGGCGTTGGCCAATACATAGACCTGGCGCTGCTGGACTGCACCGTGGCGCTGGGCGGCCACCACGCCAACGCCTATCTGCACACCGGCAAGCCGGCCAGCCGCCATGGCAACGCCCATCCCAATATGGTGCCCTACCAGGTGTTCGCCAGCAGCGACGGCCACATCGTGGTCGCCGCCGGCAACGACGGCCAGTGGCGGCGCTTCTGCCGCGCGATAGAACGACCCGAGCTGGCGGAGCACCCGCGCTACGCCAGCGCCAGCCTGCGCATCGTCAACCGCGCCGATCTGGTGCCGCAGCTGGAGCAGGCATTGCTGTCGCGCTCCAGCGCCGACTGGCTGCGGCGGCTGGAGGACGCCGCCATTCCCTGCGGCCCGATCAACGACTACCAGCAGGTATTCGCCGATCCGCAAGTGCGTCATCGCGGCATGCATGCCCGCATCGAGCAGCCGGACGCCGCCGCTTGCGCCACGGTCGCCAGCCCGCTGCGGCTCTGCGCCACCCCGCCGCGCTACCGGCGGCCGCCGCCGCGGCTGGGCCAGCACACCGACGAGATCCTCAGCGAGCTGTTGCGGAAAACGCCGGAGGAGATCGCGCAACTGCGCGCCGACGCCGCCATAGGCTGAGCCGGACGCGCCACAATAAAAGGAGGAAACCACCATGCGAATCCGCTTGAGCGCCGCGCTGAGCGCGGCCCTGATCGCCGGCCGCGCCGGCGCCGCCGACTTCAAGGTCGGCGTGCAATTGTCGCTGACCGGCCCCCTGGCCCTGGCCGGCAGCGAGATGAACCACGGCGTGCAGATCGCCGCCGATGTGTTCGCCCGCCGCTACCCGCAGCACCGCGTGCTGCTGAGCGTGGTCGACGACGAGTCCTCGCCGGCCAAGGCGGTGGCGGCGGTGGAAAAGCTGGCCGCGCAGCGGGTGAACGCCATCGTCGGCGGCACCATCTCCAATATCACCGGCCCGGCCTCGGAAGCCGCCAACCGCGCCGGCGTGCCCTTCGTCACGCCCGGCGGCACCAGCGACGACATGGTGAAGCGCGGCTTGCAGAGTTTCTTCCGCATCAGCAACAACCCCGGCTACGCCCGCGGCATGAGCGGCCTGCTCGGCAGCCTGGGCGTCAAATCCGCCGCCATCGTCTACTCCACCCGCGACGCCACCAGCGATCTGGCCGGCAAGCTCAAGACCATTCTCGCCGCCGCCGGCGTCGCCACCGTCATGCATCCCTTCGACCCGGCGGTGAAGGACTTCAAGCCCATCGTCAACAAGATCAAGCTGCGCGACCGCAGCGAGGCCATCGTGATGATCGCCTATGAGAACGACTACGCCGGCATCCTGCGCGCCGCGCGCGTGCTCAAGCCGCCGGTCAAGGCCCTGGTCGGCGCCTGGGCGCTGGCCACGCCCAAGATGGCCGCCGCCTTCCCGGAACTGCTGCCCAATGTCTACGGCGCCACCGTGCTGCCCACCCAGGTGGGCAGCAATCCGCTGGCGCTGGAATTCGACCAGGCCTACCGCCAACGCTACAAGAGCAGCGCCTCCTACCATGCGCAGACCAGCTACGCGATCGCCAGCCTATTGTTCGAGGCGCTGGCCAAGACCGAGCAGGCCGGCGTGCTGGGCAAGCCCGGCGCGCTGGTGAACACCTTGCGCGGCAGCCAGCAGCGGACGCTGCTGGGGCCGGTGCGCTTCGACGCCCGCGGCGACAACCTCAACTACACCGCTCACATGGGGCAGTTCCGCGCCAATGGCGACATCGACATCGTCTGGCCCGCCGACTACGCCACCGCCAAGCCGCGCTATCCGGCGCTGCCGTGGTGAGCTGCCCATCCCGCGAGGACGACCGCCATGATGGAACTCATCCTGCAGGCGCTGTATTCCGGCATGCTGGTCGGCGGCGCCTACGCCCTGGTGGCGCTGGGGCTGGCCCTGGTGTTCGGCACCATGAAGATCATCAACCTGGCGCACGGCGAACTGGTGCTGCTGGCCGCCTATATCGCCTACGCCGCCGAAACCCGGCTGCAGCTCAACCCCTTGCTGGCCATCCCGCTGGCCCTGGCGGTGGTGTGCATCGGCTCGGCGCTGGTCTACCTGCTGGTGGACCGCATCCGCCAGGAGCGCGAGCTCAATTCGCTGATCCTGAGCTACGGCATCGGCATCATGCTGACCAACGCCATCCTGCTGATCTGGAAGGCGGACGTGCGCTCCAGCGCCAACGCCTGGTTCCAGCAGGCGTTGGTGCTGGGCCCGCTGTACAGCATGAATAGCGAGGCGCTGTTCTTCTGTATCAGCCTGGCGCTGATAGGCGCGGTCTGGCTGTGGCTCGGCCGCAGCTGGCACGGCCGCGCGCTGCGCGCGGTGGCTGGCAACCGCGAGGCCGCCAAGCTGATGGGCGTCAACCCGCGCAAGACCGAGCTGGCCTCCTTCCTGCTGTCCGGCGCGCTGGCCACTTGCGCCGGCGTCGCCATTTACAGCAGCGGCGTGATCCAGCCGGCGATGGGCCATTCGCTGACGGTCAAGGCCTTCGTCATCACCGTGCTGGCCGGCACCGGCTCGATACCCGGCGTGCTGCTGGGCGCCTTGCTGCTGGGCATCGCCGAATCGCTGACCGTCACGCTGTTCAGTTCCGCGCTGCAGGAGCTGGCCGGCATGCTGCTGTTCCTGCTGGTGCTGTTCCTGATGCCCAACGGCCTGTTCGGCGTGACAGGGAGACGAGGATGAAGAAATCCACTTGCTGGACCATCGCGCTGCTGTTCGGTCTCTACCTGCTGGTGCCGCTGGTGCTGGGCCGCCAGCTCTACCTGATGAGCCTGATCGTGTCGGCGCTGATCCTGGGCGGCATCGCGCTGGCCTGGGCGCTGCTCGGCAATCTGGGCGGCATGGTCAGTTTCGGCCATGCCGCCTTCTTCGGCGTCGGCGCCTATGTGTCGGCCTTGCTGACGCTGCGGCTGGGCTGGCCGGTGCTGCCCTCCATGCTGCTGGGCGGCGTCGGCGCCGCCGTCGCCTCGCTGGCGATGCTGCCGGCGCTGCGGCTGAAGGGCCCTTATTTCGCTCTGGCCATCCTCGCCTATTCGCAGATCTTCCGCATCCTCGCCACCGAGTGGCGCGGCCTGACCGGCGGCGCCGGCGGCCTGTCCAGCATTCCACCGCTGCCGCGCGTCGCCGGTTTCGATCTATCCAGCAAGGTCGGCGCCTATCTGGTGATCCTGACCGTGGTGCTGCTATTCGTCGCGCTCTACCGCCGGCTGCGCGACAGCGATCACGGCCTGGCGCTGAAGGCGATGCACGAATCCGAGGACGCCACCCGGGTGGTGGGCGTCAACAGCGCCGGGCTCAAGGCCGGCATGCTGTTGATCTCCGCCGCGATGACCGGGATCGTCGGCGCCTTCAACGCCCATACCATCAACTTCCTGGAGCCGGATTACGCCTTTGACGGCTCCTGGACCATCATCCCGGTGATCGCGGCGATATTCGGCGGCTACCGCAGCATCGCCGGGCCGCTGCTCGGCGCGGCGGTGGTCTACCTGGCGGATCAGCTGCTGTTCAAGAGCCTGCTGCCCATAGGCCATGAAATCATGCTGGGCGCGCTGCTGGCGCTGATGATCATCGTCAGCCCCGGCGGGCTGCTGCCCTTGCTGGCCGGCTTGCGCCGGCGCCGCCGCGACCAGGAGGCCGCCCATGTTGAAGCTTGAAGACCTCAGCATCCGCTTCGGCGGCCTCGCCGCGCTCAAGAACGTCAGCCTGGAGATCGCCGAGCAGGAGGTGGTCGGCCTGGTCGGCCCCAACGGCGCCGGCAAGACCACCTTGTTCAACGCCGTATCCGGTCTGGTCCGGCCGCATGGCGGCCGCATCCTGTTCCAGTCGCGCGACATCCTGCCGCTGCCGCTGCATGCGCGCGCGCGGCTGGGCATAGGCCGCTCCTTCCAGGTGCCGCAGCCGATGCACCAGCTGACGGTGCGGGAAAACCTGCAAGTGGCGCAGCGCTTCGGCGCCGGCCGCAACGACGGCGAGCAGATCGACCGCATCCTCGAATTGCTGGCGCTGCGCGCCAAGGCCGAGCGCCAGGCGGCCAGCGAGCTGAGCCTGAGCGAACTGAAGGCGCTGGAGGTGGGCAAGGCGCTGGCCACCCAGCCCAGGTTATTGCTGCTGGACGAGGTGCTGGCCGGCCTGGAGACCCAGGGCAAGCGCCGCTTCATGGATTTGCTGCAGCGGCTGCAACAGCAGTACGCGCTGGCCATCCTGCTGATTGAGCACGATATCGAAACCATACGCCGGCTGTGCCGGCGCGTCTGCGTGCTGAATTTCGGCGAATTGATCGCCGACGGCGAACCGGACGCGGTGTTTCGCGATCCGCGCGTGATCAGCAGCTACACCGGAGACGAGCATGCTTGAAGTCCAGCGCCTGCGCGCCGGCTACGGCGCCATCACCATTTTGTGGGATGTAGACCTGAGTTTCGCCGCCGGCCGGCTCACCGCCATCGTCGGCCCCAACGGAGCCGGCAAGACCACGCTGCTGCGCGCCATCAGTGGCCTGCTGCCGATACAGGGCGGCGATATCCTCCTGCGCGGCGATTCCCTGCGCGACACGCCGGCCTGGGACATGCCCGGCCGCGGCATGATCCTGGTGCCGGAAGGCCGGCTGGTGTTCAAGGACATGACGGTGGAGGACAACCTGCTCATGGGCGCGTTCGCGCCGCAGGCCAGGCCGCGCGCGGACGACAATCTGCGCCAGGTCTACGCGCTGTTTCCCAAGCTGGCGCAGCGCCGCCGCCAGGCGGCCGGCTCGCTGTCCGGCGGCGAGGCGCAGATGCTGGCGTTGGGCCGCGGCCTGATGGCGGAGCCGCAATTGCTGCTGATAGACGAGCCCTCGCTGGGACTGGCGCCGGTGGTGGTGCGCGAAATGTTCGCCGTCCTCGCCGAGCTGAAGCGGGCGGGCAAGACCATTGTGCTGGTGGAGCAGAACACCGGCGGCGCGCTGGCCGTGGCCGATCATGTCTACCTGATGCAGAGCGGCAAGGTGCTGCTGTCGCAAGCGGCCGCCGAGGTGGAACTGGACGCGCTGCACGATCTCTATTTCAGCCGCGGCGCGGCGGCGGCTGGCTAAGAGCCTGTTCAAAAGTCTCACGAGCAGGAGCGAGACAAGGCGAAAACGAGAGAAAAAGCGGAATGCACAAGTGGTATATCAGCATTTCGAAGCCGTACTCACCGCGTAATGCCCCGCGACGCGCAGCAGATCGTAAACAGACTCTAGGCCGGCGCGGCCAGGGCCACCACCGCCTCGCCTATCAGCTTGGTCTCGCCGCGCTGGTCGGCCGCGCGCAGTTGCAGCTGCGCGCGCTGCTCGCCGTCCTGTTGATACACGCGCAGCACGCAGCCTTCGCAGCGCAGGCTGTCGCCCAGCCGGGTGATGGCGACAAAGCGGGCGCGGTAGCTGCGCAAGGCCGGCTGCGGCGCCCAGCGCGTCAGCACCTGCGCCAGATAGGCCATCGCCAGCATGCCGTGGGCGAACACATCGTCCTCGCCGGCGGCGCGGGCGAAATCGCTGTCGATATGCATAGGGTTATGGTCGCCGGAAGCGCCGGCGAACAAGGCCAGCGTGGTCCGGCTGATCGCCGGCGCGTCAAAAACGGGCAGCGCGTCGCCGGCCTGAACCCGGCGCCAATCCTTCACATCGTTCATCACAGACTCCATGACATGGCTCCGTTGCGCCGGCTCATGCCGGCCGCACCACGGTGATCCGGCGCAGCTCCGCCACCGCTTGCCCGTCGGCCTTGCTGACCGTGGTCTCGATTTCAAGAAAGCCCAGCTCGCCGCCGGAGCGGCTGCGCTTGACATAGATGTCGGCGATGCGGCTGGCGTAATCCAGCACATCGCCGGCGAACACCGGGCGCCGATAGTCGAAACGCTGTTCACCATGCAGAATCCGCTGAAAGCCGATGTCCAGCAGCCGATAGGCCTCGCCCCGCTGCGGCGCGTCCAGTTCCAGACAGAATAGAAAGGTCGGCGGCGCCAACAGCGCCGGATAGCCGGCGGCCTCGGCCGCGGCCTGGTCGAAATAGACCGGATCGCTTTGCCCGGTGGCCTTGGCGAAAAACCGCAGCCGCCCGGCCTCCACCACCGCGCGGTGCGGCGTCAGCACGTGGCCGATATGGCGGGAGTCCAACATATCTCCTCCTAAAGAGCGGCTAAAAGCCTGTTCAAAGTCTGCCGCGCTTGGTGAGCCGTTGCACGGTGAGTACGAACTCAAAATGCTCATTGACCCGATGTAAACTCCGCTTCTTCAGCGGTTTTCGCCGGCTCACACCGGGTCCCAGCTGAACACATCGGCCGAACGATCCAGCGCGACGAAGGAAGCCTGCAAGGCCGGCATCGCGTGCTCGGCTATCGTCTGCGGCGTCCAGCCCTGCCCGCGCTGCACCGAGCGCATCGGCCGCGGCTGGCTCATCAGGAAGATTTCGTTATTGCGCACGCAGAACACCTGGCCGTTGACGCCGCGCGCCGCGTCGCTGAGCAGGAAGACCGCCAGCGGCGCGATCTTGGCCGGCGTCATCTGGCGGATCTTTTCCACCCGCGCCTGCTCCGCCTCGGTCTGCGACGGAATGGAGCCCGTCATCCGGCTCCAGGCGAACGGCGCGATGCAGTTGGAGCGCACCTGGAAACGCTGCATGTCCAGCGCGATGGACTTGGACAGCGCCACCACGCCCAGCTTGGCGGCGGCGTAATTGGCCTGGCCCAGATTGCCGATCAGCCCCGAGGTGGAAGTCATGTGCAGCAGGCTGCCGCTCATCCGCTCCTTGAAATGCGGCGCGACGGCGCGGCTCATGTAATAAGCGCCGTACAAATGGACTTTGAGCACCGCGTCCCACTCGTCTTCGCCCATCTTGTGGAAGATGCGGTCGCGCAGGATGCCGGCGTTATTGACCACGCCGTCCACCTGGCCGAAAGCCTGGAGCGCGCCGGCGATGATGGCCGCCGCGCCCTCCGCGCTGGCCACGCTGTCGGTATTGACCAGCGCCTGCCCGCCGCGCTGGCGGATTTCCGCCGCCACCCGCTGCGCCGGCCCAGCGTCGCGGCCTTCGCCGCCCAGCGCGGCGCCGATGTCGTTGACCACCACCCGCGCGCCCTCGGCCGCCAGCGCCAGCGCGATGTCGCGGCCTATGCCGCCGCCGGCCCCGGTCACCACCATCACTTTGTCCTGCAGCATCGCTTGCTTTTCCATCTTGCCCTCCTTGAGCCGTCATAGGGTTGCGGCCGCGCCCAGCACCGCGGTGGCTTGCGACGACAGCGTGCCGCCATTGCCGTGCACCAGCGCGGTGGCGGCGCCGGCCACCTGGCGCGCGCCGCACTCGCCGCGCAATTGCCGCACCGCCTCTATCACCAGGAACACGCCGTACATGCCCGGATGCACGCAGGACAGGCCGCCGCCATTGGTGTTGACCGCCAGGCGGCCGCCAGGCGCGATCGCGCCGTCGGCGACGAAGGGCCCGCCCTCGCCCTTGGCGCAGAAACCCAGGTCCTCCAGGAACAGCAGGGTGTTGATGGTGAAGGCGTCGTAAAGCTGGACCACGTCAATGTCGGCCGCTCGCAAGCCGGCCATCGCCAGCGCGCGCGCGCCGGACTCCTGCGCCGCGGTCACGGTCAGGTCCGGCATCGCCGAGATCTGGCGGTGCCAGGTGGCGGCGGCGACGCCGAGCAGATACACCGGCGGCCGCGGCAGATCGCGCGCGCGCTCGGCGCGCACCAGCACATAGGCGCCGGCGCCGTCGGTGACCAGGCAGCAATCGCGCACCGACAAGGGATCGGCCACCATGCGCGCCGCCAATGCCTGCTCCAGGCTCAGCGCTTCGCGCGCATAGGCTTCCGGGTTCAGCTGCGCCCAGCGCCGGGCCGCCACCGCCACCTCGGCCAGGTGCTCGCGGCGGGTGCCGTACTGGTGCATATGCCGGGCGGCGGCCAGCGCGTAGGCGGTCACCGGCAGTTCCGGCTGGTAGGGATGTTCATAAGGCATGGGATCGAGCACGCGCCGCGCCAGATTGCTGGCCTTGCGGCCGAATGTCGCCGTGCGCTGGGTGCTGCCGTAGCAGACCAGCACCGCGTCGCACAGGCCGGCCTGCAAGGCCAGCGCCGCCGGCTGCAGATGGGCGACGAAGCTGGAGCCGCCCAGCATGGTGCTGTCCAGGAAACGCGGGCGCAGGCCCAGGTATTCCGCCACCGGCAGGCCCCACATGGTGGCGTTGACGCTGGCGGTGGCCAGGCCGTCGATATCGGCCAGTTTCAGGCCGGCGTCGGCGATCGCGCCGGCGGCGGCCTCGGCCAGGATTTCCATTTCGCTGCGGCCCTTGGCCTCGCCCAGACCGGCCACGCCGACGCCGGCGATGGCCACCGCGCCGCGCAGATTCCGCGCCGCGCTCATGCCGCGGCTCCCGCCGGCACGAAGACCAGCAAGGGCTGGCCTTGCTCGTCGACAATGCGCGCGCGCACCGCCATGCCGATGCGCACCCGCTCCGGCGCCAGCCCGTCCACCCGACTCATCAGCCGCACCCCCTCGTCCAGGTCGATCAGCGCGATGTTCAGATCGCCGCCCTGCTCCGGCTTGCGGCGCACCACCGAACTGGAATACACGATGCCGGCGCCGCTGGGCCGCACCCAGCCCAGTTCCTGGCCGCCGCAATGCGGGCAGCTCACGCGCGGATAGAACACGTGCCGGTCGCAGGCGGCGCAATGCTGAATCTGAAACACCCCGGCGCCCAGCGCCTGTTGATAGGCCTGCTCCGGCCCCATGCTTTGCCATGCTGTTGCCACGTCCATGCTCCTCAAGGTCAAGGTTTGGAAAAACGACAGGTCCGCGCTTGCTCCGCGCCGGCAGCCGCCAGCACCCGCTCGGCGCGGCGCAGCACCGGCAGGTCCACCATGACGCCGTCCAGCGTCGTGGCGCCGCCGCCGGCGCGTTCCGCCGCCGCGCAAACCCGCCGCGCCCAGGCCAGCTGCGCCTCGGACGGCAGGAAGGCGGCATTGACCGCGGCGACCTGGGCGGGGTGGATGCACAGCTTGCCGCCAAAGCCCAGCCGCCGCGCCCGCCGCGCATCACGGCTCAGCGCTTCCGGCCGCAGCGTGGCGGTGACGCCGTCCAGCGGCGGCGGCAGGCCGGCCAGCCGCGAGGCCAGCACCAGCTGCGAGCGGAACAACAGCAGGCCCTCGTCCTCGTCTTCGATGTCCAGGTCCAGTTGCAGGTCCAGCGCGCCGAACAACAGCCGCGCCGTCCGCGGATGCGCGGCGATGGCGGCGACGGCGGCGAGACCGCGCGCGGTTTCGATCAGCGGCAGCAAGGGGGCGCCGGCCGCCAGCGCGTCCAGTTGCTCGACGCTCTCGGCCTTGGCCAGCACCACGCCGTCCACCGCCGCCGCCCGGCATAATTCGGCATCGGCGGCGAAGTCGGCGCTATCGGCGGCATTGACGCGCAGCAGCCGCGCGACAGCGCCGCAGCCTTCCCGCAGCCAGCCCGCCGCCGCGTCGCGCGCGCCGGCCTTGTCCGCCGCCGGCACCGAGTCCTCCAGGTCCACGATCACCGCGTGGCAGCCGGAGGCGGCGGCCTTGGCGTAGCGCTCCGGCCGGTTGCCGGGCACGAACAGGCAGGAATGCCACGCCCCGGCCGGCCTCATTCGCGCTCTCCCGGCAGCAGGCTGCCCACCACCGCCGCGCCACGCATGTCCCAGAGCCGGGCCAGGGCCAGCCGCATTTCCTCCGGACCCGCCGCGCCGCCGAAAGCCGCCAGCCGCATCGCCTTGGCTTCCAGCTCGGCGCGGCTCAGGGTGTTGCCGGGGTCGCCCTTGGGCTGTTCCACCCTGCTCTCCAGCCGGCGGCCGTCGCGGGTCAGCACCTCCACCTTGCCGATCCAGCGCCGCGGATAGGCCGCTTCCACTTCGGCGTCCGCCTCCATCGCCACCCTGGCGGCGAAGTCGGCCACCGCCGTATCGTCCAGCGCACGCTCGAACTCGGCGATGCCGGCGGCGCCGTGACAGGCGATCAGCCCCAGCACCGTGCCCATGGAAAACTTGGCCTGGTGCACCGTCGTCGGCCGCGCCACCGCGCCCAGCACTTCCAAGGCCGCGACATGCACCTTGGCGTTGACGCGGACGATTTCGCGCGCGCTCAGGCCGTGCTGCCCCATCAGCTGCAGCAGCGCGTCCGCAGCCGGATGGGTGTGCCGGCAGGAGGCGTGGTATTTGAACGAGGTTTCCAGCAAGGCCCAGCGCTGCCCCAGCTGGTCGGTCAGCCGGCTGAGGTCGGCATCGCGGGACATGCCGGCGGCCATGCCCTGGGTACCTTCCAATATCCGCTCGGCGCCGCGGAAGCCGTCGCGCGCCAGGTAGGCCGCGGCCAGGCCGCTGGCGGAGGCATGGGCGGCGTGCAGCGGTTTGGAATCCGCGGCAGTGCGCAGGAATTCCCACAGGCCGGCGGCCTGGGTTCCGGCGGTGCCGATGGCGTGGTTCATTTGCCGCGCGTCCAGCCGCAGCAGCCGGCCCGTCGCCACCGCCGCCGCGATGCCGCCGACGGTGCCGGTGGTGTGGAACACCCGGTAATGGGAGCGGCCCAGGCATTCCCCGGCGCGGATGCCGGCCTCGTAGCCGGCGATCGCCGCCAGCAGCAGCTCGGCGCCGGAACGGCGCAAGGCTTGCGCCGCGGCCAGCGCGGCCGGAAACACCACGGCGCCGGGATGGAACACCGCTCCATTGTGCACATCATCCTGTTCCGCCACGTGGGAGGCGGCGGCGTTGATCATGGCGGCGAACAAGGGCGAGCTGCGCCGCCGCGAAATCAGCAGTTCCGCCGCGCCGTCGGCCGGCCCCATCGCGGCGGCGAAGTCGGCGACACTGGCCACCGGCCGCGCGCCCTTGCCCGCCAGCGCGCTGCCGAACCAGTCCAGCAGCAGTTCCTCGGCCCGGCGCCAGACCGGCTCGGGCACCTGTTCCGGCCTCAGTTCGGCGGCGAAGGCCGCCAGCCCGGCGCTACCGCTCTCGTGTATCGCGCTCATCGCCGCTCCTGTTCAAATGACGCCTTGCTCGCGCAGGCCTTGAATGTCGCCGGCGGCATAGCCCAGCTCCAGCAGAATCGCCTCGCTGTGCTGTCCCGGCGCCGGGATCGCGTCCATCCGGTAGTCGAAGCCGTCGCTGACGCCCGGCGGCAGCAGCGCCGGTATCGGCCCGGCCGGCGAATCCACCTGCCGCCAGCGCCGCCGCGCCGCCAATTGCGGGTGACGCCAGACATCGGCCATCGCGTTGACGCGGCCGCAGCCGATGCCGGCCCGCTCCAGCCGGCTCAGCAGTTGCTCGGAATCCAGGCCGGAAAACACCTGGTCGATGATGGCTTGCAGCTGCGCCCGCCGCTGGTGGCGCCGCGGATTGGCGGCGAAGCGCGGGTCGTCCGCCAGCTCCGGCCGTTGCAGCACCTGTTCGCAAAAGCGCCGCCATTCACGCGGGTTCTGCAGGCCGAACAGTAGCCACTGGCCGTCGCCGGCCTGGAACGGCCCATAGGGATAGATGCTGGGATGGCTGGCGCCGCTGCGTTCCGGCTGCGGCTGGCCGCGGTAGGCGAAGTACAGCGGGTTGCCCATCCACTCGGTCAGCGCTTCCAGCATCGACACCTCGATATGGCTGCCGGCGCCGTCGCGCTCGCGCAGGAGCAGCGCCGCCAGGATATGGCTGTAGCCGTACATGCCGGCGGCGATGTCGGCCACCGAGATGCCGGCGCGGGCCGGCCCGTCGGCGCCGCCGGTCACCGACAGCAGGCCGGCCTCGGCCTGGATCAGCAGGTCGTAGGCCTTCCTGCCGGCATAGGGGCCGTCATCGCCATAGCCGGAGATGTCGCAGACGATCAGCCGCGGCCAGCGCTCGCGCAGGCCGACCGCCGCCAGGCCCAGCCGCGCCGCCGCGCCCGGCGCCAGGTTTTGCACCAGCACATCGCTCCGCTCCAGCAGCGCGCTGAGCACCGCCGCCGCCTCCGGGCGCTTCAGGTCCAGCGTCAGGCTTTCCTTGGAGCGGTTGAGCCAGGCGAAGTAGGAGGACATGCCGGCCACGCGCTCATCGTAAGCGCGCGCGAAATCGCCGCCGCCGGGACGCTCCACCTTGATCACGCGCGCGCCCAGATCGGCCAACTGCCGGGTGGCGAACGGCGCGGCGACCGCATGTTCCAGCGCCAGCACGGTCATGCCTTGCAAAGGCCTCATCGCGGACTCCTTCAAGCCGTCTGCGCCGCCGCGCTCAGAACGAGCGCGGCAGGCCCAGCACATGTTCGGCCACATAGGCCAGGATCAGATTGGTGGAAATGGGCGCGACTTGGTAAAGCCGGGTTTCGCGGAATTTGCGCTCGATGTCGTATTCGCAGGCAAAGCCGAAACCGCCGTGGAATTGCAGGCAGACATTGGCCGCTTCCCAGGAGGCTTCCGAGGCCAGCAGCTTGGCCATATTGGCCTCGGCACCGCAGCTTTGCCGCGCGTCGAAACGGGCGCAGGCCTCGAAGCGCATCAGGCTGGCCGCTTCCAGTTGGACGTGGGCGCGGGCGATGGGGAATTGCACGCCCTGGTTCCGGGCGATGGGCTGGCCGAACACTTGGCGTTCGCAGCCGTAGCCGACGACGCGGTCGATGAACCAGCGGCCGTCGCCCACGCATTCGGCGGCGATCAGCGCCCGCTCGGCGTTGAGTCCGTCCAGCAGGTAGCGGAAGCCCAGGCCTTCCTCGCCGATCAGGTTTTCCGCCGGCACCTCCAGCTCATCGAAGAACAGTTCATTGGTCTCGTGATTGACCATATTGGCGATGGGCCGCACATTCAGTCCGTGCCCCACCGCCGCGCGCAGATCGATCAGGAACAGCGACATGCCTTCCGAGCGCCGGCTCACCCGCTCCAGCGGCGTGGTGCGCGCCAGCAAGATCATCAGGTCGGAATGCTGGACCCGGGAGATCCACACTTTCTGGCCGCTGACGCGGTAATGGTCGCCGTGGCGGACGGCCCGGGTCTGGATGCGGGTGGTGTCGCTGCCGGCGCCGGGCTCGGTCACCGCCATCGACTGCAACCGCAGCTCGCCGCTGGCGATGCGCGGCAGGTAGTCGCGCTTTTGCCGCTCGGAGCCGTGACGCAGCAGCGTGCCCATATTGTACATCTGGCCATGGCAGACGCCGGAGTTGCCGCCGCAGCGGTTGATTTCCTCCAGGATCACCGAGGCCTCGGTCAGGCCCAGGCCGGAACCGCCGTATTGTTCCGGGATCAGCGCCGCCAGCCAGCCGGCCTCGGTCAGCGCCGCGACAAAGGCTTCGGGATAGCCGCGCTGCTGGTCGATCATGCGGAAATAGGCATCGGGAAATTGCGCGCACAGCGCGCGCACAGCCGCGCGCAACTCCTGGTAAGTATCCTGGCTGGTTTGCATCGTCTCGTCCTTTCCGCGTCACGCGCCGCTGGCCACGCCATCCGACGCGCTGAGCCTCGTGGCCGCCTGGCTCAGGCCCGCCTCCATCGCCGGCTGCCCGGCCGCGTTCCACGCCCACAGGGAAACGCGACCGTCTGTTTCCGGCCTGCCGCCCAGGCTGATGTCGCTGTCGGCGAACAAGGGCCGCAGCGCGCGGAAATGGAAGCCGCGCGGCCGGTAGGCCGGCGCATGTCGGCGACACAGCTCCAGCAATAGCGTGGCGAGCAGCGGCCCCTGCACCACCAGACCGGGATAGCCTTCGCTTTCCACCGCGTAATCGCGGCTGTAATGGATGCGGTGAGTGTTCAGTGTCAGGGCCGAATAGCAGAACAGCAGCACATCGTCGGCGCGCAGCGCGCGCCGCCATGGCGCGGCCGGCATCGCCTCCGCCACCGCCGGCGCGGCGCCCTCCGGCGCGCGGCAATACACCAGATCCTGTTCCTCCACCAGCGCCAGGCCGTTCTCGCCGCTGATTTCATGGCGCAGCGTCAGGAATTGCAGCGGACCGCTGCGGCCCAGCTTGTCCTGGATGGCGACGATGCAGGAGTAGCGACTGGCCGCTTCCCCCAGCCGCAGCGGCTGCAGCCATTCCACGCGGCCGCCGGCCCACATCCGCCGCGGCAGCGCCGACGGCGGCAGGAAGCCGCCGCGCCGCGCATGGCCGTCCGTGCCCAGTGCCTCCAGCCGCGGCGGGGTCTGGAAATACAGCCAGTGCCATAAGGGCGGCAATGCATCGCCCGCCGCCGGCGGCGTCCCTTCTCGTCCCAGCAGCGCCGCCAACGCGATGGCCGGAGCCGGCGCCAGCGTGTCATGACGCCGCTCGCTCTTTCCCAACCATTGATTCACATGTTTAATGTCAGGCATGGATCGTCCCTTGCCGGCAACGGGCCGCCGGCCACGATGGATGAAAAGGAATGCGGTCCAGCATGAACAGACCCGCGCCAACTGACAATTCGCATTTGCCGAAGCCGGATTTAGGCACGGCTTAAGCGCGGCGACTGAAAACCTGTTCTACGCCGGCCGCGCCGGACACGGCAACAGGAGGATGAATCGAGCCATGGGCATGCATTTTGATTTGGTCGATCTGAGATTATTCGTCTTCATCGCGGAAGAAAGCAGCCTGACCCGCGCCGCCGCGCGCGCGCACCTGTCGCTGCCGGCCGCCAGCATGCGCGTCAAGCATCTGGAACAGGCCCTAGGCGTGCAGTTGCTGAACCGGGAAAGCCAGGGCGTGTCGCTGCGGCCGCCGGGACGCACGCTGCTGCACCATGCGCGCAAGGTGCTGAATCAACTGGAAAGCCTGCGTGGGGATTTGCAGGAATACGCGACCGGCATCAAGGGCCATGTGCGGGTGCTGGCCAACACCACGGCGATCACCGAGTTCATTCCGCCGGTGTTGAGCGCCTTCTTGCTGAGCCACCCCGATGTGAACACCGATCTGCGCGAACGGCTGAGCCGCGACATCGTGCGCGCGGTGCGCGACGGCACCGCCGACATCGGCATCGTCGCCGACAGCGCGGACACCTCCGGCCTGCAGGTGATGCCCTACCGCCAGGACCGGCTGGTGCTGGCCGCCGCCGCGCGTCACCCGCTGGCGCGGCGACGCTCGCTGGATTTCGCCGCCACGCTGGATTACGACTACATCGCGCTGCACGAGGGCAGCGCCATCCATTCCTTCCTGACCCAGGCCGCCACCCAGCTGCGGCGGCCGCTGAAGATACGCACTCAGGTCAGCAGCTTCGAGGCGGTGTGCCGGATGATAGCCGCCGATGTCGGCATCGGCATCCTGCCGGAATCGGCGGCGCGCCGCCACGCCTGCAGCCTGGACTTACAACTGGTGCGCTTGAGCAATGTCTGGGCCGTGCGCAATCTGCTGATCTGCGTGCGCGAACTGGACAAGCTGCCGCTATTCGCCCGTCAGCTGATCGCGATGCTGGAGGCCGACGGCCGCGGCGAAGCGCTGCCGCCGCGCGCCCGCTAGTAACGGAACCACTCGCGCTTGGCCAGCGCCGCTTCCACCTGCTCGCGCTTGAGCAAGGCGTCGCGCATTTCGTTCCGCGCCGCCAGCGCCATCTGGTCGCCGTAGTAAGGCGATTGCGGCTGGCTGCTGTTGCCGTAGGTGTTGATCACCTTGGCGCGCAGCGGCCGGCCGAATTCCACCAGCGCGGTGAAGGTATCGCCGAAGATGGCGCGCTGGCGGCCGTCGCTGTCGCCGATATAGCTGAAGGTGCGGAAGGCGCCCAGACCCTCGGCGCCGCCGCTGGCCGGCTGGTCCAGCCGCGCCGCGCCGCCAGCGGGGCCGCGCCGCAGCCGGTAGACTTCGCCGAAGGCGATGTCCAGCGGCACGCCTGCCTGTTGCAGCCCCTGGGCCGCCGCGCCCAGCTTGCTGAGCGCGAAGCCGGCGTCGCGCAGGCCGGCCGGCGTGCTGTAGGGCTGCGCCGGGTCCGCTTCCTGGCGGTAGCGCAAGCCGTCTTCGCCGCCGGAGGCCGCCACCCAGGCGGCGAACAGCACCGCGCCCTTGCTGGTGGCGTCGCTGCGCCGGTCCCATTGGGCCAGCACTTGCGCCGCGGCGATCAGGCCGGCGTCGCCGGAGGCGCGCGCATAGCCGATCAAATCATCCAGCACCCGGTCCGCCAGCAGCAGCCTGGTGTCGTGCTTGGCGCTGAGCAGCGTGTCCAGGGTGAAGGCCGGTGTTTGCTCGATCAACTCGATGCCGCGCTGTTCGCGCAGCAGCGGCGACGCCCGCGGCGACAGATAGGCGGCGTAGGCGGCCGGATCCAGCGCCGGCTTGCTCATATACCAGGGCACGCTATTGGAGTTCTGCACCCAGCCGCTGGCCGGGTTGAGCACCTGCGGCAATTCGTCCAGGCGCAGCGCCTGGCGCCAGATCAGATCGCCGCGGCTGCCGTCCACCGGCTGCGCCCAGAAGGCGGCGTCGCCGCCGGCGCGGCGCGGGGTCAGGCCGCCGAAAGCCGCCCAGATATTGCGCTGAGCGTCGGCGTAGATGATGTTGTGGTAGGGGTTGCGCAGCCGCGCCACGACCTTGCGGAAGGCATTGAAGTCGGGCGCCTGCGCCATGTCCCACCATTGTTCCAGCACGCCGGGGGTCTGCAGTTGGTCGACGCCGACGATGCGCAGCGCGTAGCTCTGACCGTCCTTGTCGAACACCGGGCCCTGCTCGGCGCGGCGCAGCGTCAGCTGCTCGGCTTGCAGGCTGCCGTCCGGCTGGCGGATATACATGGTTTCGCGCTTGGTGTCGAAGTCGCGCGCCACGCCGTCCAGCAGGTATTGCTGGCCGCTGAGCTTGAGCTGGTAGAGGTCGCAGCCGTCCTGGGTGTTGACGGTGTGCACCCAGCCCAACCGCTGGTTGAAACCGATGCGCATCACCGGCAGACCCACCAGGGTGGCGCCGTAGATATCGTATTCCGGGCTCTTGAATTGGGCTTCGAACCAGGTATGGCTGCCGCCCCACAGCAAATGCGGATTGGCCAGCAGCATGGCGTTGCCGGAACGGCTCTTGGCCGGCCCCAGCGCCCAGCCGTTGGAACCGCCGATCAGATTGATGGGGGTGGCCACCGCGTCCGGGTAGATCAGCGAGCAATTGGCCGCGCCGGTGGCGGTGGAGCCGCTCAGATAGCCGAAGAAAATACGCAGGGTGTGGCCCAGCACGTCCTCGCTGCGCACCGGCAACACCGCGCGCGCCGCCGGGCTCAGACCGCCGCTGGCGGCGGCCTGGTCGTTGATGCCGGCGACGAAGGCATCCAGGTAGGCGCGCATGCGCGGGCTTTGCTGTTGCAGCCATTGTTTGGAACGCTCGGGGAAACCCATCGCGCGCACCAGGCGGTCCACTTCCGCCATATTGCTGGGAAAGGGCTCGCCGGCCTCGAACACCGCGCCGTAGTATTCGGCGCCGCGGCCGCGCCCCTGGGCGTACAAGCGCAGCAGCAGTTCCGGGTGCGCCTGCATCTGGGCGCGGCCGAAGGCGTAGGCCAGGCTGTCGGCGCGCGCGGCGTAGATGTGCGGCACGCCGCTGCGGTCCCACAGCACCTGACTGCCGCGCGGCTTGCCGTCTTCGTCCAGTTCGCAGGCCGTCAGCAAGGACAGCATGGCGATGCCCAATAGGGCGAGGATCAAGCGTTTCACTACCTTTCCTCCTTTTTGACAACTTAACAATGAGCTGTCGGCCAGCATGCTCAACAGCGATGCTCGGTTCTTCACACTCTTGAAACAACGGAACTGGCCAGCAAGAAAGGAAGCTCGTATCCAACGCGCCCAAAGTCCCTTCAAGTCTGCCGCCGGGTGGCAGGCCCGAGGTTTTAGCTACGCAGAAACTTCGCTTCGCTCGTTTTAAGCGGCTGCCTGTTCGAGCAGCGCGAGGTTAGCGCGCCATCACTGAGCGAATCCTTGATTCGCTCAGTGATAGGGGAATTTGGCCGCGTTGTTCCCCTTCCTGCCTTATTCCCTCGCGACGCTACGCTTGCCTCGCTCGGTCAGGACCGCCCCGGCAATCAAAACCATCATCCGCGCAGCGGATGCCTCATGCCCCTAATACCAGCGAAACACCCGCGCGCCGCTGACGAAGCCGGCAATGCCGATCAGCGTGAGCACCACCGCCGAACGCGCGATCTCCAGCACCCCGGCGCCCTCGACGAAGATCATGCGCATGCCGTCGGCCAGCATGGTCAGCGGCAGCACCTCGATCACCGCCACCATCCAGTCCGGGAAGTGCTTGTAGCTGAAAAAGATGCCGGAGAAGATCACCAGGAACAGGATGGTCATTTCCAGCAGACCGTTGGCGGTCTGCGCCTTGGTCGCGCGCGAGGCGGCCAGGATGGCGATGCCGGCGAAGCAGACATTGCCGGCCAGCAGCAGCACGATGAAGGGCAAGGCCCCGCCCTGGGCGTGCACGTCGAAATAACTGCTGGCAAACAGATACAGCACCAGGGTTTCCAGCAGGCTGAACACCAGGCAGGCCAGCACGTGGGCCAGCAGGAAGTCAGTCTTGCGCATCGGGGTGATGCGCATCTGCCGGGTGACGCGGGTGGCGCGTTTTTCGATCAGCGACCAGCCGACGGCGATCAGGCAGGTTTCCATCACCGCCATCGCCACCAGGCCGGGCACCAGGAAGTCGATGTAGCGCAGGCCGGGGCTGTCCAGCACCGACATATTCTTGTCCACCGCCTGGCTCAGCGCGTCCGGGTCGTCGCCGAGGAAGAAGTAAGTCAGCAGCGCCTCGTTGTTCTGCGGGTCCAGGTAGTAGATGCGCTTGCCGCTGTCGGCGCTGGGCTCCATGAACACCTGCACATCGCCGCGCTTGAGGCCGCGCAACACCGATTCGCGGTCCGGGTAGTACTGGAAGCGGTATTTCATCCGTATCAGGTGGTCGCGCTTGATTTCGTCCGCGTTGATGACGCTGGACAGCGGCTGGTTGCGGGCTTCCACCTTGCTGATCCACGCGCGCACCGCGGCCTGCTCCTGCACATTGGCCGGCAGCACCACGCCTATGGTGCGCTCCTTGATTTCGCCGCCGGAGAAGGACACGCCCAGCAGCCACACCAGCAGCAGCGGGAAGCCGAAGGACCAGAACAGGATTTGCGGCTCGCGCAGGTATTGGCGGAATTGGGTGATGATCAGATTGAGCAAGGCGTTATTCATGGAAACCTCGGCCGGCCAGTGACAGGAATAAATCGTCCAATGTTTTTTTGCGCACGATGATTTCGTCGATGTCGATTTGTTGTTCGCGGATGAACTCGGACAGGCGGAACAGGAAGGCCGAGCCGTTGCGCACCAGCAGCCGCGCCTTGGCGGACGCCTGGTCGTAGCTGTAGCTGATGATATTGTCCTTGTGCTTGGGCTCGGCGCCGCCGGCGCCGCTCTTGACCCGGTATTCGACCACTTCGCCCGGCTCGTGAGCGGCCAGCAGTTCGTCCAGCGTGCCCTGGGTCAGGATGCGGCCCTGGTGCATGATGCAGATGCGGTCGCACAGGTATTCCGCTTCTTCCATGTAGTGGGTGGTCAGCAACATGGTGGAGCCCAGCTCCTTGTTGAGCTTGCGCAGGATGTCCCAGGTGCCGCGCCGCACTTGCGGGTCCAGGCCGGTGGTGGGTTCGTCCAGGATCAGTATCTCCGGTTGATTGAGGATGGAGATGGCCAGCGCCAGCCGCTGGCGCTGGCCGCCGGACAGTCCTTCCACCATCACCTTGCGCTTGGGAATCAGCTCCACCAGTTCCAGCACCTCGTCGGCGCGGCTGCGCGGCCGGCGGTAGAAGCTGGCGAACAGGTTGACGGTTTCGTCCACCCGCAGCTTGTTGATGAACAGCGATTCCTGCAGCACCCCGGCCAGGCGGTGGCGCAGATAGCTTTCGTCCTTCTGCCAACTGCGTCCGAGGATGCGGATGGAACCGGCCTCCGGCTGTTTCAGCCCCTCCAGCATTTCCACCAGCGTGGTCTTGCCGGCGCCGTTGGGCCCCAGCAGGGCGACGAATTCGCCGCGATAGATGTCCAGCGACACGTCGTTGACCGCGGTGTAGTCGTTGAAGCGCTTGGTCACCGACTGGAATTCGATGACTTTTTCTCTTGTTGTGGCTTGGTGCATTTCACTTTCCGTAGGAGCCGAAGGAGAACCGAAACAGCGGAAAACTCCGCGCAGCCGCGGGAGTCATCCGCCTCTTTTCATTGCCGCCGCGCGGTCAAACGAGTTGATAACGGTCCGCATCCTTCAGGAAAGGGAACTGGGCGCGCACATCGTCCAGCTGCGCGCGCGACAGCCTGGCCTGATGCACGCTTTCCAGCTGGCGGCCGTGGTACAGGGTGTCGCCCAGCGGGTCTATCAGCATGGAATCGCCGCTGTAGCGGATGTCGTTGCCGTCCACGCCCACCCGGTTGACGCCGATGACGAAGGCCTGGTTTTCTATCGCCCGCGCCGGCAGCAACGTCTGCCAGTGCTTGGAACGACGCTCCGGCCAGCTGGCGATGTAGAGCGCCAGGTCGTACTGGCTCTTGTTATTGCGCGACCAGACCGGAAAGCGCAGGTCGTAGCAGACAAAGGCCGCCACCGACCAGCCATCCACCTTGACGATCAGCGGCGCGTCGCCGGCGGTGTAGTGCTCGTGCTCGCCGGCGAAGCTGAACAGATGCTTCTTGTCGTAGCTGAACAGGCTGCCGTCGGCCTTGGCCCACAGCAGGCGGTTGTAGTAGCGACCCTGATCTTCTATCGCCACGCTGCCCACCAGGTCGGCGCGCTTGGCGCGCGCGGTGTCGCGCAGCCATTGCACCGCCTTGCCGTCCATGGTTTCGGCGATCTTCTCCGGCCGCATGCTGAAGCCGGTGGTGAACATTTCCGGCAGCACGATCAGCTGGCTGTCGTTCACCGCGCTCAGGTGGCGCTCCATCCGCTGCAGGTTCTGATCCACCGATTCCCAGGCGATGTCGCTCTGCACCAGGGTGACGGCTAAGTCTTGATTTGGCATGGTTTGCTTTCCCAATCGGTCAATATCACTTCGTTGTGGTCGCCGCGTTCGCGGCTGCTCTGGCGCACCAGCACTTCGCCGCCGTCGTCGGACAGATACCAGCCGGTGCCGCTGATCTTGCGCCGCTTTGATTGATAGGCCACCACCCTCGCCTGCCGCGGCTGGCCCAGCAGGTCCAGCGTTTCGTCCGGCAGCCGCTGGTAGCGGACTTCGTCGATGTCGAAGTGCTCCAGATCCAGCACCCGCAGCGTGGCCTCGGCCTGGCCGCCGGCGAGGAAGCGCTCGGCGGCGTCTTCGCTGCTGGCGTCGAAATCGCCCTGCTTGAAGCGGCGCACCTCCAGCTGGCCGTCGTGCAAACGCAGGGTCAGCACGCCCTGGCGCAGCCGGCCCTTGATCACGGTCTTGTCGCCGTCCTCGTCGGAGACGCCGGCGTAACGGCACAGGCCGTCGGCGCCGAAGTCCATGCTCTCGTCCGATTGCAGCGAGTAATCGAACCACAGGCCGCTGCAGCGCAGGTCCATCCGGTTGCTGACTTGCAGCACCGGCAGATCATCCAGCCAGCCGCGGCGGCGCTCGGTGCGCAGCCGGCCTATCGGCTCGCCGTTGCTCAGCACCTGGTAGTCCAGCAGCAGTTCCGCGACAGGTGGGGAGCTCGAAAAACCTGCTGCGCGGTCCGATAGCTGCGTTGCTCCGTGCTCGCTCCCTCGCTGTACTCCTTGTACTATCTCGGTCGCTGCGCGCGGTGCGTCTTGCTCTCGAACCGCTCGCGACGGTTTTTCGAGCTCCCCCGGCGCTTCGATCAGCGCTTCCTCGTCGGCCAGCATCTCAGCGCACCGCCGCCGCGTCGCTCAGGTCGGCGTCGTACAGGCTCTCCATATAGCCGCCGGCCATGCTGGTGTGACGCTTGATTTCCGCCAGCGGCGCCTGCTCCGCCGGGGCGTTCAGGAAGCCGACCTTGCACGCATAGTCCAGATAGCGGCCGAACAGCGCCTGATCGGAGTCCGGGCAGCGGATCTCGGTGTTGGCCAGCAGTTCCTGGATTTCGCTGGTGTCGTACTTGGCGTGCTCCTTGCAATCGCTGCCGTCGTAGAAGATGGCCATCAGATCGGTGAAGGTGGAGCGGTAGCCGGTGCCGCCGCGGTGCATGCGGCCCTCTTGCAGCGCTTCGAAGTAGTCCTTGGACGACACGTCGCGCAGGGTGTAGCCGTAGCCGCGCAGGCGGGCGACGATGCCGTCGTAGTTGATCGGACGCGGATTGGTCAGGTTGTAGGTGCGGCGATTGCTGGATTGCAGATTCATCGCCGCGAACAGCGTGGCCTGGGCCACGTAGTCCACCGGGGAGATGTCGAAGGCTTCGTCCGAGGCGAAGGTCAGCCCCGTTTCCACCAGCGATTTGAGCATTTCATAGTAGATGCCCTTGACCTTGGTCTGCTTCAGCGGGTAGCAGCCGGTCCGGCTGTCGCCCCAGATATTGCCCGGACGCACGATGACCCAGTCCAGGCCGCGCTCGCCGGCCTCGTGCACCATGCGCTCGGCGGTGAACTTGGAGCGCTCGTAATCCATGTTGACGAAGCCCTGGCCCACGTCCAGATCGCTTTCATGCAGCACGAAGTCCGGTTGGTACAGCTTGTCGCCCACCATGCTGAAGCTGGAGGTGAACACCAGCGGCGCCTTGCCGGCCAGGCACAGTTCGATCAGGTTGGCGGTGCCGCCCACGTTGACCGGGGCGATCTTGTTATAGGAAGCCACCAGGCTGACGTTGGCGGCGCAGTGCAGCACCAGGTCCGCCAGGTGGGCCAGGTCGCGGTAGGCGCTGGCGTCCAGGCCCAGCATAGGCTGGCTGATGTCGCCCAGCACCGGGATGATGCGCCAGGCCTCGGTGGACAGCTTGCGGCCCTCGTCGTAGCAATACAGCACGTCTTCGATGCGGGCGCGCGCGGCGTCCTTGTTCTCAGCCCGCACCACGCAATACACGTTGGCGTCGGTGGTGGCCAGTATTTCCTGCAGCAAACGGCCGCCCAGCACGCCGGTGGGGCCGGTCAGCACGATGTTCTTGACGCTGGTCTTGGCTCGGTAATCCATGACTTCACCTCTGAATTTGGTTTGGTTCCAGTCGGGGGCCGGCACGGCCGGCCTCCTGTCACGCGATGCGGCAGAACCTGTTTACGATCTCGCGAGCCAAGGCGAGACGAGGCGAAAACGAGCGAAAAAGCGGAATGTACACGTGGTACATGAGCACTGAGCTTGGTTTCAACGCCCATTTCCATCCATCCCGCCGACGCGCGGCAGATCGCAAACACGTTCTTACAAGGTTCCTACCCGCATGCCTCCATCCAGCGGAATGACGGTGGCGTTCAGATAGTTGGTCTTGCAGGTGGCCAGGAAAGTGACCACCTCGGCGATGTCCTCCGGCAGCCCCCAGCGCCCCACCGGCACGATGGACTTGACGATGGCGTCGTCGGACTGCTCCACCATCTGGCGGTCGACGAACTGGTTGAGCATCTTGGTCTTGCAGATGCCCGGCGCGATCGCGGTGACGCTGATGTTCAGCGGCCCCAGCTCCCGCGCCCAGGACTCCGACGCCTTGATCAGCCCGGCCTTGGACGCGGCGTATGCCGATCCGCCGGCCGCGCCCCAGATGCCGGCCACCGAGGCGATGTTGATGATGCGGCCGTACTTCAGCCGCGCCATGTGGCGGGAGAACACCGCGGTGGCGTTGAAGGCGCCGTTGAGGTTGACGTCGAACACCCGCCGCGCCAGTTCGCCGCTCTTCTCCGCCGTGCAGTAGCCGCGGCCGATGACGCCGGCGTTGTTGACCAACACCGTGATGTTGACCCCCATGCGCTCGACGATGGCGGCGCTGGCGGCGTCCACGCTGGCGGAATCGGTCACGTCCATCACGAAGCCGCGCAGGCTGTCCGGGCAGCCGAGCTCCCGGCCCAGCTGCTCCAGCGCGGCCGCGTCCACATCGGTGGCCGCCACCGCGTAGCCCACGTCCAGCAGCGACTTGACGATGGCGCTGCCGAAGCCGCCCGCGGCGCCGGTGACGACCGCGACTTGCCGGGTCACGCCACCTCTCCTTCCTTGAAGGCGATGTCGATCACTTTGCGGGCGTTGGCCATGGCGTCGAAGATGCGTTCTTCGAAGAAGCGCACATCGTCCTGGTTCATCAGCAGGTTGGAGTAGATCCGCGACAGCGGCGAGAACTGGATGCCGTAGCGCTTGGAGATCTCGCGGATGATGATGTCGCAGAACTTGACCTTGTCGCTGTAGCCCTCGGAGCGGTCCACCATGGTGTCCTGCGAGTGGTAGACCAGCGCGGTGGGCATGCCCTGCACCACCAGCGGCAGATCGTTAGCGTGAGCGGCCTTGACGAAGATGTCGGAGATCTGCTCGGTGAAGCGGCCCATGCGCTCGTAGCAACCCGGATCCTGTTCGATCAGCTCGAAGGTGCTCTTGATCGCGGCCAGGCCCAGCGGATAGCCGTTGAAGGTGCCGGCGTGGATCACCTTGCCGCGGGTGTAGAGGTCCATGATGTCGCGACGGCCGGCGATGGCGGAGATCGGCATCGAGCCGCCACCCAGCGCCTTGCCGAAGGTGGACAGGTGCGGGGTCACGCCGAGGATGCCCTGGGCGCCGGACAGACCCAGGCGCACGCCGGTGATGATCTCGTCGAAGATCAGCACGATGTTGTACTTCTCGCAGATTTCCTTGGCGCGCTCCAGATAGCCTTCGCGCGGGAAGATGCCGCCGCCGTTGACGCAGATCGGCTCCATCAGCACCGCGGCGATTTCATTGTGGTAGCGCTCGATGGTGGCTTCCAGCACCTGGATGTCGTTCCACGGCAGCATGAAGGACTGGTCTTCCAGCGCGCCGTCGGCGCGGCCCAGGGTGTCCAGCAGGTCGCCCTTGAAGGTTTCCGGCACCGGGAAGCTGAGGTCCTGGCGCTTGCGGCCGCCCATGATGTTGTCGGCGTTGCCGTGGTAGTGGCCGTGGAAGCGGATGAAGCGCTGCTTGCCGGTGAAGCCGCGCGCTAGGCGCAGCGCGTTCTGCACCGCCTCGGTGCCGCTCAGGCAGAAGCGGATCATCTCGGCGCAAGGAATGTGCTTGACCATCAGTTCGCAGACTTCGACTTCCAGGTCGCAAGTGTCCACCGAGGTCACTTTCTGCATGTAGCGGATCAGCGCTTCGTTATAGGCCTCGTTGTGGTGGCCGACGAAGAGCGCGCCGAATTTGCAGAACAGGTCCAGGTGTTCATTGCCGTCCAGGTCCCAGACCCGGGAGTTGCGGCCGCGATTGAACGGCACCACCAGCGGCCGTTCCGGGTCGCCGAAGTTGTAATGAGTGCCGCCCGGCAGCAGCTCCCAGCATTGCTTGTAAAAGTCCTTGGATTTGATCAGCGACAGCTTGGTATTGCCTTCCATATTCCTGCTCTCCTCTTGCTTGCCCTGTGATGCTACGGTTGGTGCTACGGTTGATGACGGGATGTCATTCAATTCGGGTTCGGGACCGCTGTCGTCCTCGTCCAGCGCCGCCATGCGGGCGCTGAGCGGGCGGTAGCGGTCCAGCCGCTGCGGCGTCAACACGCCCAGCTGGCGCAAGGCGGCGACGCGGCTCAGATAGGCGGCGCCGGCCATCAGCTCCACCGCGATGTCGGCCACCTTGCGCTTGGCCACCGGCGCCAGCTCGCTGCCTTGCAGCCACTCGTTGGCCGCGCCCATCGCCGCGCCGCACCAGATCTGGTAATCGACCGCGCGCTCGGCCACGCCGGAAATCGCCCAGCGCGAGGACTGGCCCAGATACCACTGGAACAGCAGCGCCATCTTTTTCTTGGGATTGGCGTTGGCGGCGTCTATCAGCGTCTGGTTGCCGCGGCCGGCGAAGAAGGCCTCGGTGTCGGCCCACACCTGGGCCAGCGGCTGGCGGAACACCTGCTGTTCCAGGCTGGCCACCTCGGCGGCCGGGATTTGCTCCAGGCCGGGGTACTGCTTGTACAGGCCGTGCAGCTTCTGCGCGCGCACCGCGTACATGCTGCCGCCCTTGAGCACCTGCACCTTGGCGCCCAGCTCGAACATATCGGCGGACGGCGCCATCGCCATGTCGGCGATCTTGGCCTTGCCCAGCAATTGCTTGACCGGGTCCGAGGTGCCGGCTTCGACGCAGGCCTGGTTGATGGAGCCGGTGACCACGTAGGCGGCGCCCAGCGAGAACGCCGCCAGCGTGGCGTGCGGGCTGCCGATGCCGCCGGCGGCGCCGACGCGCACGGTGAAGGGGTAGCCCCGGCCGGCGCAGATTTCGTCGCGCAGCTCCGCGATGGAGCGGAAGATGCAGCTGAGCAAGCCGTTGTCGGTGTGGCCACCGGAATCCGCTTCCACGGTGATGTCGTCGGCCATCGGCACTTTCTTGGCCAATTCCGCCTGGCGCTCGCTGATCAGGCCGTCGGCCAGCAGCTTGCGCACGATCTTCTCCGGCGCCGGGCTGAGGAAGTGCTGCGCCACTTCGCGGCGCGACACCTTGGCGATCACGCGGTTGCGGCGGATCACCGCGCCCTTGTCGCCGGCTTCCAGGCCCTTGACCCGGTAGTAGACGATGGCGGCGGACAGATTGACGTAGGCCGAGGCCTCCACCACCTTGACGTCCTGCTCGATGAACAGCTTGACGCAGTTCATCTCCCAGTCCGGCTGGCTGGGGTTGTGCAGCAGGTTGATCGCGTACGGGCCATTGGGCAGCGCCTGCTTGATGCGGCGGATGGCGCTGCCGATGCGCTCCAGGGTCAGGCCGCCGGCGCCGAAGGCGCTGAGGATGCGGCGCGAACCCAGCGCGATCACCATGTCCTCGGAGTTGATACCGCCGGCCATCGCGCCGGCGTAATAGGCGAAACGCACGCCATAGTCACGCAGGAAGGACGGATCGCCGAAGTACTCCGGCAGCATCGCCGGCACGATGCCCAGGCAATCCACCTGACCGTTGCCGGCCAGCCCCCCGGCCGGCTCCAGCAGCACCGCCTCCTGCTGGCGCAGCACGTGCAGCGGCCGCGCCAGCTCCAGCAACTGGGCCTGGGCCTGTTCCGGCGTCTGCTGGAATTTGCCGGCATGGCCCTGCCATTTGTACACCGTGGCCGCGAAGCGCGGCGCCACGCAAAGCTTGTCTTGGTTCATTCATGCCTCTATCGCTGTCAGCGCCGGCGCCGAAGCGTCCGCCGCTGCCGGCGCGCGGCTGAAGCCGGCGCCTAGGTTGTCGCACATACCGATGACGTTGCCGCGGTAGATGATTTCCGCGAGGAAGACCAGCGCCATCCGCTCCAATTGGCCGTCGGCCTGGTAATCGCAGTGGATGGACTTGCAGGTGAGCCGGTAGCGCAGGGTGTCGGCCTCGCACTTCACTTCACCGCGGAACTTGGCGCTGTAGCTGTGCGGGCTGAGCGCGTGCGGCACCATGCCCGGCAGCGAGTACAGCCCCAGGTAGCACAGGTAGAACTTGACCAGCTGCTCGCAGCCTTCCACCAGGAAGGTGCCGGGCATCACCGGGTCGTTCTTGAAGTGGGCGCGGAACACCCAGTGGCTGGGGTCGATGTCGCGCTCGGCCACCACCTCGCCCAGGCCGAAGGCGCCGCCGGAGGCGGAGATGGACACCACCCGGTCCAGCATCTTGGCCGCCGGCGCGTACAAGCGCGGAGCGCGCGGCGTGGCGTAGGCGGCGTCGCCGAAGCAAGCGACGAAGTCGCCGCGCTGCAGGGCCTCGATATGGCTGTTGTCGAAGGACTCGCGCAGGCAGCGCAGCGGCGGCTGGAACGGCTCGGCCGGCTGCTTGGCCTTCAGATAGGGCGCGGTGTTGACGCCCTTGGATTTCTCGATTTCCTTGGGCAGGAAGAAGCCGGAATTGGCCTCCAGCTTGAAGCTCAGCCTATCGCCGACGTAGCACAGATACTCGTAGGCGATCAGCACGCTCTTGCCCACCTTGAGGAAGGACTTGATGTTGACCCGGCCGCGCAGCACTTCGCCGGCCTTGGGCAGCGGGCCGTAGACCGTGGTCTGGCTGTCCACCGCCCGGTAGCGCAGCTCGCCCTTGAACAGCTGGTCGCAGCCGATATAGGTGAAGGCGACGATCATCGCGTGCGAGGCTTCCAGCGACACGAAGGCCGGCACCAGGCCGTCGGACACGTACCAGGCGTCGGGGTGCAGATCGTATTCCCACTCGATGAAGCACGGCTCCAGCTTGCCCGGCTGCGCCGACAGCGCGGTGATGCGCGAGGCGAACATATACGGCGGCGACGGCATGCGGGTGCGGATCGGGTAGTTGTCGGCCTCGGCGTAATCCGGGCCCAGCACCTTGGCGATGGAGCCGTCGGTCAGCTCCACCAGCTGCGCCTCGTCGAACAAGGGGCGCGGACGCGGCGGCACGGCCTTGGGCTTGACCGCGCGGCGCTGGCCGGCCGGCGCGCCAGCGCCCAGCAGCTGCGCGATGCGCTGGTAGAAGCGCTGCTCCGCCTGCAGATAGCTGAGCTGGGTCTGCGCCTGGCGGCTGTGCTGCCTTTGCAAGACCGGCGCCTCGCCGTCGGCCGGCTGCGGCGGCGCGGCTTCCGCCGCCGGCTGCGCGCGCAGCCAGGGCCGGGTCGTGCCGAACAGCGCGCGGTTGGCGTCGTTGACTATCATCTCGGCGATGGTGTGCTCGCGGCCAGTGTGCACGGTGGCGACCAGGCCCGGCCCCGCCGCCGCCGGCAGCGCCGGCGTCTTCGCTTCCTGGCGATTGGCCTCGCTGGGTTCTTGCAGAATCATGTGGGCATAGCCACGGTCCAGGCCCAGGCTGTTGACCGCCGCCAGCCGCAGGCCGTCGGCCGGCGCCGGCCAAGCGGCGTCGGTCTTGGCCGTGCCGAAGGCGGCGCGCAAGGCGTCTGCCGGATAGGCGGCCAGCGCCGCCGCCGCCGGCAGTTGCCGGTGATGCAGGCACAACGCGGCCTTGATCACGCTGACAATGCCCTGGGCCGAGGCCAGCTGGCCGTAGTTGGCGGCCACCGAGCCGGCGGCGACGCGGCTGTCGCGGTAAACCCGGGTCAGGCCGTCCAGTTCCACCAGATTGTCGCTGGCCAGCGCGCCGCCGCTCAGTTCCAGATAGCCCACCGCAGCCGGATCGGCGCCGGCCTGGCGCAAGGCCGCCGCCGCCGAGCGCGCCACCGCGTCGGCCACCGGCTGGAACTCGGTGCTGTCGCCGCAGGCATGGCCGATGGCCAGGCCGCGCATCACCGCGTAGATACGGTCCTTGGCTTCCAGCGCCGCCTGCTCGCGCTTGAGCACCACCACGCCGCCGCCCTCGCCCACCGGCACTTCGGCATGACCGGCGCCGCGACGCGGCGCCCACAACACGTTTTCCAGACCGCCGGCGAAACTGCCGCCGGCGACGATCACCGCGTCCACCAATTGCTCGGACAACATGAATTGCGCCAGCTCTATCGCCTTGAAGGCGGCGTTTTCATGCGCGCACAGCGAGAAGGCCGGGCCGTCCAGCTTCAGGTGGGCGGCGATGCGGCTGGCCACCACATTGCCGATGCCGCCGGTGATGCCTTCCGGATACGGTTCCGGGAACAGGCTGTCCTTGACGATGGTTTCCAGCGCCGCGGTCTGCGCCTCGCTCAGCGAGATGCCGCTGTGCGCCAGGCTGTCGCGCACCTGCCAGGCCATCTCGTTGCGCGCCTGATAGCGCGAGCAGCTGTAGTCGACATCGCCGGCGACGATGACGGCGATATTGCGCTTGTGGCCATCCAGCTGGTAGCCGGCGTCGTGGAAGGCGCGTTCGGCGATGGGCATCAGGAACAGATGCGACAGCAGATGGCTGCCCACCACCTTGGGCGGCAGCTTGAAGCGCTTGCAGTCGAAGTCGAACTGCTCGATATAGGCGCCGGCCGGCGCCTGGCGGTAGCCGCGCGCGCCCAACACATCGACGCGCTGCTCCAGGCCCAGCCAGCGGGTGCGCGGCAGCGGGCGGAAGTGGCTGCGGCCCTCGGCCACCGTCCGCAACAGGGCGTCCGGGGTTTCGGTGTCGGCCAGCGCCACGCCCACGCCGATGATGGCCAGGCTTTGCTGCTCGGCCGGCAGTTGCGGCCAGGCGGTCACCGGCGTGTCGGCGCGGTGTTCGCGCAGCACCATGTGGCCGTTGACGCCGCCGAAGCCGAAGGCATTGATGCCGGCGCGCTTGGCCTGGCCGCGCTGCGGCCACGGCGTGGTGTCGCGCACCACGTGGCTGATGTCCAGCTGACCATTGGGGGTGCTGACCATGTCTTCCACGTTCAGCGTCGGCGGAATCACGCCGCTGCGCATCGCCAGCAGCACCTTGAGGATGCTGGCCATGCCGGAAGCGGTCAGCATGTGGCCGATATTGCCCTTGTTGGCGCCGATCAGCGGCCGCTGCGCCTGGTCGGCGAAGAAGGTCTCCACCGAGCCCAGCTCCACCTGGTCGCCCACCGGGGTGCCGGTGGCGTGGCATTCCAGATAGTCGATGTTCTTGTCCACGCCGTCGTAGGCGCGCTTCAGCGACAGCAGCTGGCCGTTGAGGTCGGGCACCAGGATATGCTTGGCGCCGCCGTCGTTGGACAGGCCTATGGATTCGATCACGCCGTAGATGCGGTCCTTGTCGCGCACCGCGTCGGCGTAGCGCTTGAGCGCGATCACGCTGGCGCCCTCGCCGGCCTTCAGGCCCTGGGAATTGCGGTCGAACGGCACCGACTGGCCGTCGGCCGGGAAGGCCTGCAGCACGTTGAAGCCGTGATCGATGTAGATATGGTCGGCGTGGCAGACCGCGCCGGCCAGCATCAGGTCGGCCTTGCCGCTCTGCAGGTAATAGCTGGCCACGCGGATGGCGTACAAGGCCGAGGCGCAAGCCGCGTCCAGCGCGAAGCTGGGACCGGCCAGGCCCAGCGCCTGGGCCGCCAGCGTGGCGTTGTGGCTGCCGGTCATCAGATTGAGATCGGACAAGCCTTCCGCCTGCCAGGGCTGACGGAAATGGAAATCCTCGCGTTGCAGCAGTTCCTGGACATAGGGCTCCAGGATGCCTTGGTAGAAGCCATTGAGCAGCTTCTTGCCGGCATGGGTGGGCATGCCGATATTGCCGATGATCAGGCCGCAGCGCGCCAGCGCCTCGGCGCTGTGGGCGGCGCCCTGGCCAGCGTCGATCAAAGCCTGTTCCGCCGCGTACAGCGTCCACTGAAACAAGGGGTCCAGCGCCTCCAGCTGAGCGGCCGGCAGGCGGTAGCGGCCGGCGTCCAGCTTGAAGCCGCGCACATGGCCGTTCTTGTTGTAGGCGATCTTGTCGGCGGTGCCCGGCACCGGATGGCGATACAGCGCCGGGTCCACGCCCAGCTCTTCCCGGCTCAATTCCGAGGTGCAATCCTGCCGCTCCAGCAGCTTGCGCCAGTACTGTTCTGGCGTTTCGGCGCCTGGAAACAGGCAGCCTAATCCGATAATGGCGATTTCTTCCATAGTGCATCCATGTCTTGGATCTGTTGACGTTTGCATTCCCCCGCGAAAAACAAACGTCAACAGATCCTGAAAGTAGAGCCAACATTCCCAAACCTTGGGCGCAACCGTCCCCCTCCGCCGCCGGCCGCTATTGAGGCGGCGGGCGGCGGCGCGGGATCAGGATTGAACCGGCGCGGGCCGATTTCGAGCGCGGCGGCGGCAAGGCGACCCCTCCGCCACCACGACTCGGCTGTATTGCCGGAACGCGTCGCCGCGCTCCGGACCGGCGGCGCCCGCGGGCGCCGCCGTGCTCGCGTCACACCGCCACGCTGGCCTCCGGGTCGCACATCAGCTGCCGCAGCTTCTTCGACACGGTGAACTGCAAGCCGGACAGCTTGCTGTACACCTTGCCGTCGGCGCCGTGGACGGTGACGTCGGCCAGCAGAGTGGTCGCGGTTTGCGCCGTGACCGCCATGCTCAGATAGAAGGCCTGGTCGAAAGCCAGCGGCGCGTACTGCCGCCACTCGGCGATCTGCAGCGGCAGCCCGGCCTTGTCCGACTGCGACATCAGCCAGATCAGCGGCGTTTGCAAGGCCACGTCCGCCAGGTAGGGGTTGAAGGAGTTCACCGGGAACTGCCCCTGCCCGGCCGTGGCGCTCAGCCGCCCGCCGGCTTGCAGACCCTGACCGTCGAGACGGAACAAGGACTGCACGCCACGGAAGGCCGGGCCGTGGAACAGCCAGGCGCCGTCGCGCATGTCGCCGTACAGCGGCGCATGCTCCAGCGGCGCGCCCGCCGGCGCCTGCGGACCGTCCAGCGGCGCTTCCGCCGCCAGCCGGCTCATGGTCACCCGCGCCTGGTAACGGTTCAGCGCGGCCCCGTCCACCTGGTTGAAGATGCTCACTTCCAGCGTGTGGCGGTCGCCGTTGCCGCCGGCTTCGGCCACCGGCCGCAGTTCGGCGATGAAGCGCCGCTGCTCGCCGGCGTCGAACACCACGCCCTTGAGCACGCGGAAGTCCGCCAGCGTCTCCAGCCGGTAGCCCGGCAACAGGTCTTCGCACAGCTGCACCATCCAGCCGGCCGCGGCGGTGGCCGGCAGCACCGGCTGCCCGCCCACCACGTGGTCGCCCAGGAAGCCGTTGACGGCCGGGTCCAGCTCGCGCTCCACCCGGGTCAGCGCCGGCAGGGTCTTCTGCTTGCGCCCCACCTTGTAGCTGCCGCCGCCGACGATCACCTGCGGCACCAGGCCGGCGGCGAACTCATCGACGAAGAACTGCGCGCCGATGGCGGTGGGGATGATGGCCAGGCCGCGGTCGGCATAGGCCTTCTTCAGCACGTCGTTGACCATGCCGCTGTCCCACGGACCCCAGTTGATGCTGCGTACCTGCTGTTTCGGGTACAGGGTCTGGTACAGATAGGCGAACTTGTTCAGCGCGTCGTTGGCCATCGCGTAATCGGTCTGGCCGGCGTTGCCGAAGAAGCCCGACACCGAGGAGAACAGCACCAGGTGACGCAAACCGTCCGGCTTGACCGCCGCCAGCAGGTTCTCCAGCCCTTTCACCTTGGTGTGGAACACCGAGCGGAAATCGGCCGGGGTCTTTTTCTCGATGCGCTTGTCCGCCAGGTTGCCGGCGCCGTGGATGATGCCGCGGATGGGACCCAGCTGCCGCTGCGCCTCCGCCGCCGCCCGCGCCACGTCCTTGGCGTCGCCGATGTCGCAAGCCAGATAGATGGCCTGGCCGCCGGCCTGCTCGATGCTGGCGATGGTGGCGCGCACCTCGGCCAGTTGCAGCAGCTCCTTGAGCAAGGCGTCCACCTTGACCGGGGTCACCGTCTCGCCCAGCTGTTGCAGGTGGCGGATGGCGCGCGCCTTGAGCTCGGCCACTTCGCCGCCGCCCTCCGCCCATTCCGGCAGCGGCGCGTCGATGCGGGTGCGGCCCAGCAGCGCGAAGCGGGCCGGATAACGCTTGGCCAGCGCGATCACGCACTCGGCGGTGATGCCGCGCGCGCCGCCGGTGACCAGGAACACGGTCTTGGCGTCGATGCCGGCCACGGCCTGCGGGTCGGTCGGCGCCGCCTCGAAGCCCAGCGTCATCCGCTCACCCTTGGCGCCGCGGCCCACTTCGGCCACGTCGGACTGCACGTCGCGCAGCTCTTCCAGCAGCATCGCGGCGATGGCGTTCCTGCCGCACTTGGGATCGAAATCCACGCTGCGGCAGAACACGTCTTCCCACTCGATGTTCAAGGCCTTGCACAGGCCGCTGACGCTGGCAGCGGCCACCGGGAAGGCGGCGCGCCGGGCGGTGCCCAGCTCGCCGTCCAACTGGCTGGCCACGAAGAAGCACGCGCGGCCGGGGCCGGGCTGCGCCAGCGAGGGCTGCAGCAGCTTGGCCAGCAGGAACAAGGCCTGCGCGGTGTCGTACTCGGCCGCGGCGAAGGCGTTGGCCAGCGATTTGACGTTGCCGGCCGGCGCTTGCAGGTGGATGAAACCGCCCACCTGGCCTTCGGCCACCGCGATGCGCGACAGCACGTCTTCCAGCGCCAGCTCGTCGGCGCGTTCCAGCACGTAGTCGTTGACGTGCTTGATCGCCTTGCGCTGGCCCTTGGCCTGCTGCCACTTGAACACCAGCCGCGCCACCTGCTGGCCGTGGGCCAGCAGCTGTTTGGCCACTTCTTCGCTTAAACCCTTGCCGTCGTCGGTCAGCAGCCAGAGCCGGCCGGCGGCCAGCTCCAGCAGGTCCGGCTTGGGCAAAGCCTGTTTCCGCGCCTGAAAACGATGGATGGACGCGGTTACCGTATGGGCATCACTTACAGGGGATTGCTGAGCGAGGGCAGATGCCGTCTCCCGGGGCTCAGCTAGGGATTTTTTTGCTGCGGAGTCCTCCACGGCAACGTCGGACACCAGCTTCTTGGTGGACGACACCACGCCCAACTGACGCAAGGGCTTGGCCTCCGCCGCCGGGGTTTCGTGCAAGGCGGGTTCGCTGGAGACCGGGGCCGGCGCGGCCTCCGGAGCCGGAGCGGCTTCCGCGGCCGGAGCGGCGGCGCCACCCTGCTTCAGCTCGGTCAGCAGTTCGGAGATGGTCTGCTTGAAGAAGCCGCCCATCTTGCGGATGTTGCTGAAGGCGTCGATGTCGAAGGTTTCCATGTCCTTCTGTTTTTCCATGTCCTGGAAGTGCGGCACTTCGGCGGACAGTTGGTCGAACATGGCGCCGAAGATTTCCAGACGCTTGATCGAGTCGATGCCCAGATCGGCTTCCAGATCCATTTCTTCATTGATCATGTCGGCCGGGTAGCCGGTGCGGTCGCTGACGATGGCGATCAGTTGCTTGATCAGGTCGGCCTCGGTCAGGGCTTCGAAGCGCTGGATCAGCGCTTGGTCTGCTGCGCTGATCGCGGTGGCGGCCGGCGCGGCTACAACCGGAGCGGGCGCGGCCGCCGGGGCCGGCGCGGCGGCTTGCGGAATCTCCTGCAACGTCGGCTTGGGCGCCTGCACCGCGCTCACTTGAGCCACCGGGGCCACGGGCGCGGCTGCCGGCTGAGCCAGGGGCGCGGCGGCCGGCAATTCCACCGCGGCGCGCGGCGTCGGCAAGCTCACTTCCAGCGGAGCGCGCTGTTGCAGGCGAGCCGTTACCTGGCCGCCGCGAGCGCCGGTGTCGGCGCCCAGCAAGGCCTGCTGGTTGTCGAAATAGTGCTCGTGGTTGACGTGGTAAAGCTCCTGGTTCTTGTCCAGCAGCTGCAGGCTCTGGCCCAGGCTGGCCACGACCTCGCTCAATTGCTGGCTACCCTGGAATTTCTCCAGCAAGGTGTATTGCTTGGTCATCAGCGAATCCAGCAGCTGAATGTAGTCCTTCTGGTTCAGCTGGAATTGCTGGTGAACTTGGCTGAGCATGTTCTGCGCCTGAATCTGCGCGTCCAATACGCTCAATACTTCGTTGTCCGAGCTGCTGCGTTGCATGATTCCCTCTCCGCTAATGACATGGATGGGCTCCAGCCACATCATGTCGTCCCTGTTGTCGACCAAAGTTTCCACCACTACCGGGGACCTCGAAAAACCTGCCACGCGGTCCGATAGCTGCGTTGCTCCGTGCTCGCTCCCTCGCTCTACTCCTTGTACTATCTCGGTCGCTGCGCGCGGTGCGTCTTGCTCTCGAACCGCTCGCGACGGTTTTTCGAGCGCCCCTCCCGTACTATCCCGCTCCGTCGGCGGCGCCAGCGGCGGCGAGCTGGCGGCAAGCCGCTCGCCGATGAAGGCGTCGACGACGCGCGTATCCTTGCGCATCGCGTGCGCGCGGCGATGCTTGGCTTTCTCCGAGTAGAAGAAGCCGCCGCTCATCGCATAGCTCAGCGCCCTTTTCTTGGGCTCGGCCACCACCGGCAGCGCCGCCTGCGGATCGGTGGAGCTCAGTTCCACGCCTTCCACCGCCAGCCGCGCCAGCGCGCGCTTGAATTGCAGGGCTTCCTCGCCGTTGGCGCTGGGGTTCAGCGACACCACCGCGTGCGGCTTGTCCTTGAGGATGTCCGCCACCAGCTTGCCGAGAATGCCCTTGGGGCCGATCTCGACGAACAAATAGCCGCCCTGCTGATGAATGCGTTCTATGGTTTGCTGGAAGCGCACCGGGCTGACCAGTTGGCCGATCAGCGATTGCTTGATCTTGGCCGGATCGTCGGCGTGGCGTTCGCCGCTGGCGGTGGAGTACACCGCGGCTTGCGGCGCCTGGAACGGAATGTCCGCCAGGCTGGCCTCGAACGGCGCGCAAGCGTGGCGCACGAAGTCGGTGTGGAAGGCCGCCGACACCGCCAGCACCTGGCTGCGCACCTTGCGCTCGGCCAGGAATTCATTGGCCTGGCGGATGATGTCGCCGGCGCCGCCGAACACCAGTTGCTGCTGCGAGTTGTAATTGGCCACCACCAGCTCTGGGAAGCGCTCCAGCACCGCGCTGGCCTCGCTCTCCGGCAGCGAGGCCGCCAGCATCGCGCCCGGCTCGCCGCCCGGCACCGGGCTGGCCACCGCCGCGCCGCGCGCCAGCGACACCCGGTAGAAATCCTGGTCGCTCAACACGCCGGCCGCCCACAGAGCGGTCACTTCGCCGTAGCTGTGGCCGGCCAGGAAGTCCGGCCGCAGGCCCAGTTCGCGCAGCAGCTTGAAATAGCCGGCGCTGATCGCGCCTATCGCCGGCTGCGCGGTGCGGGTCTGAGTCAGCTCCGCCATCTGACGATCCGCGGTGTCGGCGTCGAAGGCCGGCGGCGGGAAGATGGACGCGGACGGCAGCGGCAGTCCTCCGGCGGCGGCGACGGCGTCCAGTCCTTCCAGCGTTTCGCGCACCGCCGGATAGTCGTTGGCGATGTCGCGGCCCATGTTCACGTATTGCGCGCCCTGGCCGGGGAACAAGGCCACCACGCGTCCGGCCAACGGCGCCGCCGCGTGTTTGTAGTAAATGCCTTGCGGATGCTCCCAATCCTGGTCCGGACGCGCCCGCAGCAGCTTGATCGCCTCGTCCAGCAGGCCGGCGGCTTGTTCGGCGGAGCCCGCGACGAAGGCCAGGCGCGCGGAATCGGCCGGCGCGCGCGCCGCCGCGCCCTGATGCAGGCGGAACTGGTAGCCAGCGTCTTCGGCGCGGAAGGACTCCAGCTTGCGCTCGGCCAGCGCCAGCAGTTGCGCCGGGCTTTCCGCGTGCAGCAGCACCACTTCCGGGCGCAGGTTCAGGCGGAAATCGCCCTGCGGCCGCGCCTGATGCTCTTCCATGATGGAGTGGTAGTTGGTGCCGCCGAAACCGTAGGCGCTCAAGGCGGCGCGGCGCGGCGCGCCGTTCACCGGGCGCAGCCACGGGCGGCTGTCCACGTTGACATAGAAGGGGCTGGCGCTGTCCGCCAGCGCGCGGCTGGGCTGAACGACGTTGATGGTGGGCGGCAACACCTTGTGATAGAGGCTGAGCGCGGCCTTCATCATCGCGGCCGCGCCGGCGGCGCAGCGGGTATGGCCGATCTGCGACTTGATGCTGCCGATGGCCACCGAGCCAGGCTGGGCGCCGCCGGCCTCGAACACCGCGCGCAGGCTCTTGATCTCGGTTTCGTCGCCGGACTGGGTGCCGGTGCCGTGCGCTTCCACCAACTGGATCTCGGCCGGGGAAATGCCGGCGCGTTCGTAGGCGCGCTGCATCGCCTTGACTTGGCCTTCGTGGCGCGGCGCGAAAATGCTCTTGGCGCGGCCGTCGCTGGATGCTTGCAAGGATTTGATCACCGCGTAAATGCGGTCGCCGTCGCGCTCGGCGTCTTCCAGGCGCTTGAGCACCAGCAGGCCGACGCCATCGCCCAGCATCATGCCGTCCGAGGATTCGTCGAAGGGGCGCGACAGATTGCTCTTGGACAAGGCCGGGGTCTTGCTGAAGCACAGGAAGGAGAAGATCGAGTTTTCCAGATTGACGCCGCCGGTCAGCACCACGTCGCAGCTGCCGTCCACCAGCTCGCCCACCGCCGCCTTGATCGCGGCCAGGCTGCTGGCGCAGGCGGCGTCCACCATGTAAGAGGTGCCGCCCAGGTCGAAGTAGCTGGCGATGCGGCCGCAGGCGACGTTGCCTAGGAAGCCGGGGAAGCTGTCCTCGTTCCATTCCAGATAGAGATGATTGACGCGGTCGATCACCTCGTCGGCCACCGCGGTCGGCAGGCCGGCGTGGTTCAGCACCTTGCGCAGATATGGTTCTTGCTGGCGGAAGGCCAGCGAGAAGGAGGTGTTGCCGTTGCCGGCGCCGCCCAGGATCACGCCCACGCGGTCTTTATCCACCGGCAGCGCGTTGTCGCCCACCAGCCGTGCGTCCAGCATCGCCTGCTTGGCCACGTGCAAGGCGAAGATCTGCGCGGTGCTGATGGACTCCAGCATCAGCGGCGGCAGCTTGAATTCCACCGGGTCGAAATCAATCGGCGGCACGAAGCCGGCGCGATGGCCATAGGTTTTGTCGGCGGCGCTTGGGTCCGGATTGTAGTAATCCGCCTTGCGCCAGTATTCGTCGCCGTCCTTCTGATCGATATCGCTCAGCGCGTCTTTCTTGTCGACGACATTGGTCCAGAAATCGTACAAGGTGGCCGCATCGGGAAAGTGGCTGGCCATGCCCACTATCGCGATATCCACCGTGCCCGGTCCTATCCTGCTAGCTAAGGTCTTGCTCATTGCTCCTCCCGCGGTGAACCTGCTATTTCGCATCATTCGCTTGCCGCCGCGCACCAACCGGGAATCGCAATCGCAAACCGAGAACGGTCTGAATCGACTGCCCTTCTTTAAATCCGGTCCCGCACGCAAAGCCTGGATCGAATTCGCGTTCGCCAACCGCCAAACGCGCTCTATTACACTCGCAATCAAAACCACCAAAGCCCATACCAAACTGAGCCAAACCCTCTTGGACAAAACTGTTCAAACCAGGGTTACGGGAAATTATGACGTTGAAATCTTAGCATTTCCTTAGCCCATCCTTGAAGTTAATAATCTTACCTCCATGCCTGTGGAGAAAATCACAAAAACAAATCATAAGTAATTGATTTTTATAATGTACCATTATTGGCACACCGAATGCCAAAAGCATTATTTATTGCATTTTTTTCACAGCAAAAAAATAAAATTATTAAAATAAAATGCCTTTCTGAGTGAATTCTGAGCCAATATTAAGAACAGGGAGATACTAAGCCTCGCGTTAAATACATATACAGACTAATACCACTGGTATTATTCATTTAAGGTCGTTAATTTAACAACGCCCGCCAGCGCTGGTTCTCGGCGCTCAGATAACCCTAAGCCGCGATAGGCATACTGGCGCCATTTCATCCAGGAGACAGTCATGCCCCAAGTTATTCATCCCCTTCGCATTTCCGGCCACGGCGCGGGAGCCTGACCATGGTTTCCCTGGCCCGCGCCTCGCTGATTTACGAATGGCGCCGTTTCCTGCCCGCGGTGTTGGCGGTGGCTTTTGCCGGCCTGCTGGTGCAAGTGCAGCTCAGCCTGCTTCTGGGCATGTTCAGTTCCGTCGGCGTCTACATCGACCGCTCCAGCGCCGATCTCTGGGTGGGCTATCCCGCCACCCAAAGCGTGGACCTGGCCCGACCGATTCCCGGCAAGACCGAGAACAGCCTGTGGGCGCACCCGGAGGTCACGTCGGTGGAACGCTTCACCTGGACCATGGCGGACTGGCAGCGCCCCAAGGGCGGCAAGCTCAGCGCGGTGCTGATCGGCATCGACCCGCGACCGCAGGCGATGACCTTCGCCACCCTGCTGACCCCGGAATTGCGCCAGCAACTGACCGTGCCCAGCACGGTGCTGGTGGATGAAAGCGATCTGGAGAAGCTGGGCGTCAAGATCGGCGATTACGCCGAGCTAAGCGGCAAGCGGGTGCGCATCGGCGGCACCGTCAACGGCATGCGCGCGATGGGCGGCGCCAACATCCTGACCTCGCTGACCACCGCGCGCCGCATCGACCCCAATCTGCGCAACGACGCCACCGACTACTTCCTGGCGCGGCTGCGCGACCCGCTGCGCGCCGAACTGGTGCGCGACCAACTGCAACCCAGCGGCAGCTTCAAGCCGTACCAGGTCTGGACCGCCGACGAGTTCTCCGCCCAATCGCAGACTTATTGGCTGTTCGAATCCGGCGCCGGTTCAGGCTTCCTGTTTTCCTCCGCTCTCGGCCTGCTGGTCGGCATCGTCATCACCAGCCAGACGCTGATGGCCGCCATCGTCGCCGCGCTGCGCGAATACGCGACGCTGCGCGCGCTGGGCGTGTCCTCGTCCTCGCTGCGCGCCGTGATCCTGGAACAGTCTCTCTGGGTCGGCCTGGCCGGCCTGGTGATTACCGCCGCGGTCGGCGCCTTGCTGGTGGTCGCCGCCCGTCATGCCCACATCGCGCTGGAAGTGCCGCTGTGGGGCTGCGTGGCCACCGGCACCCTGGTGCTGGGCATCGCCCTACTGTCCGGACTGTCCGCGCTGCGCGCGCTGAACCAGGCCGAACCCTCCACCCTATTGCGCTAAGGAGACACCCATGTCCGCTTCTCCCGCCATCGTCGGCGAAAACCTGAGCCGCTCATTCAGCAACGGCAAGACCGAGCAGACCGTGCTGAACGATATCTCGCTATCCATCCTGCCCGGCGAGCTGACCCTGATCATCGGCCCGTCCGGCTCCGGCAAGAGCACCTTGCTGTCGGTGCTGTCCGGCCTGCTGCCGCCCAGCTCCGGCCGCGTCACCGCGCTGGGCATGGAACTGACCCGGCGTTCCATCGAGGAACTCAGCCGCTTCCGCCTGGAGAACTGCGGCTTCGTGTTCCAGGGCTTCAATCTGTTCGCCTCGCTGACCGCGCTGGAAAACGTGCTGCTGCCGCTGAACTACGGACCCAAGATCAGCAAGCCGGAAGCCGAGAAGCGCGCACAGGAAGTGCTGGAGCTGGTGGGCCTGGGCCCGCGCGCCAAGCTGCGGCCAATGGAGTTGTCCGGCGGCGAAAAGCAGCGTGTCGCCATCGCGCGCGCGCTGGTCAAGCGCCCCAAGCTGATGTTCGCCGACGAACCCACCAGCGCGCTGGACAGCCACAACGGCCAGGTGGTGATCGACCTCTTGCACCAAATCGCCCAGGAACAAGGCACCACGGTGCTGGGCGTGTCGCACGACAACCGCCTGATCAAACACGCCGACCGCGTCATCACCCTTGAGGACGGCCAAGTGGTCAAAGACCTGCGCGTCCATAACACCCCGATGGAGGTAGCATGAGCAGCCCTGTGCCCAAGACCCCGCGCCGACTCGCCCTGCTGCTGGCGCTGAGCCTGCTGTTGAACGGCTGCTCCGAACCGCCCCCGCCCGCCCCGGTCCAGCAATCGCCCTGGGCGGCCATCGCCAAGGGCCGGGTCAGCATCGAGGGCGGCGTGATCAATATCGCCGCGCCGCGCGCCGGCATCATTCGCGAAGTGCTGGTGGAAGAAGGCGCCGAGGTCAAACCCGGCGCGGTATTGGCCCGCATCGACGACCGCGAGGCCAATCTGGCGATGAAGGTGCGCGAGCAGGAGCGCGACGAGGCGCGCCAGGCGCTGACGCTGCTGCAAGTGAAGCACGCCATCGCCCAGCGCGAACTGCAGCGCGTGTCCGCGCTCAGCGGCGACGAAGTGGTGTCCAGGCAGGAAAAGGACAATGCCCGCGACCAGGTCAAGCTCAGCGCCTCCGAACTGGCGCGCCAGCAGGCGGTGGTGGCCACCTCCGACGCGCAAGTGGCGGCCAGCAAGCTGGAAGTGGATCAACACGTGGTGCGCGCGCCGCTGGCCGGCCGCATCATCCGCCGCCAGGCCCGCCCCGGCGACGGCACCTCCACCTTGAACGTGACGCCGCTGTTCATGTTCGCCCCCAACTCGCCGCGCATCGTGCGCGCGGACCTGGAAGAACGCTATGTCGGCGCGGTGGAAGCGGGCCAGGCGGCCGAGGTGACGCTGGAGGCCGACGAAACCAAGGTCTACAAGGCCAAGGTGCTGCGCTTGGGCCAGGTGTTCGGCAACCGGCCGGACAACGACGACCCGAATGAGAAACAGGATGTGCGGGTGATCGAATGCGTGCTGGCGCTGGTGGACGCGCCGGAAATCCGCATCGGCCAGCGGGTGCTGGTGCGCATCGCCCGTCCGGGCAAGGCGGGCAAGCCATGAAAAAAACGATAGTTCTGCTGCTCAGCCTGGCGCTCGCCGGCTGCGCCGGACTGGAAGCCGCGCGCCCCGCGCCGGCGCTGCCGCAGCATTACCGCCAGGCGCTGCCCGGCAACAGCCCGGACGCCCAGGCCTGGGACGGCTTCGGCGACCCAGGCCTCGGCCAGTGGATCGCCACGGTGCGCGCCGGCAACACCGATCTGGCCGCCAGCCTGGCGCGGCTGGACGCCGCCCGCGCCGAACTGGGCGTGGTCAACGCCGACCGCTATCCCAAGCAGGACTTCGAGCAAACAGTGGAGCGGCGCAAGCTGTCCAAGTTCGACCTGGGCGAGGTGGGCGAAGACACCGCCAACCCCAGCACCCGCTACAGCACGCGGCTGGCGCTGGCTTACGAGGTGGATTTGCGCGGCCGAATCAGCGCCGCGGTGCGCGCCGGACGCGCCGATCTCAAGGCCAGCGGCGGCGACCGCGACGCGCTGCAGCTCAGCCTGGCGCGGCAAACCGCCGAGCTGTGGCTGACGCGGGCGGAGCTGATCGCCGATGTCGACCTGGCCAGGGAAAACACGCAGCTGCGCCAGCGGCTGCTGGGCGGCGTCGCCGCCAAGCGCCGCGTCGGCCTGGCCAGCGGCCGGCAATTGCTGGAACCGGACAGCGAGGCCAGCGAGGCCGCGCGCCAGCTGACCCAGCAGCGCGACGCGCTGGCGCGGGTGGAGCGCAGCCTGTGCCAATTGGCCGCCAAGATGCCGGACGCCTGCGCGCTGCCGCCGGCGCGGCCGCTGCGCGAGCTCAGGCTGCCGGAAGTGGGCGGCGAGGTGCCGGCCCGGCTGCTGCAGCGCCGGCCTGACCTGGTGGCGGCTCAAGCCCGTTACGATGCCGCCCGCGCGCGCACCGACGAGGCCGAGGCGTCCCGCTGGCCGTCGCTGACCTTGAGCGGCGGCCTGGGCATCAGCGCCGGCAGTTGGTCCGGCTTGCGCGGCAGCAAGGTGCAAAACTGGTCATTGCTGCCGCAGCTGGATATTCCCTTGTTCGACGCCGGCAAGCGCAAGGCCGAGGCTCAGCGCGCGCGCTCCGCCGCCGCCGAGCAATACGCGGCCTGGCACGGCGCCATCTCCCGCGCGGTGTATGAAGTCGAGGACGCGGCGGCGGCCAGCCATTTCGCCAAGGCGGAACAGGAAGCCAGGCAACGGCAATACCTGGACGCCAGCTTGCGGCTGCGCGCCGAGCGCGACGCGCGCGGCGTCGGCCTCAGCGACGGCCAGGCGGAATGGCGCGCGCGGCTGGGCCAGGTGCAGGCGGAACAAGGGGTGTTGGCCGCGCGCCGCCAGCAACTGCTGGCCGCGGTCAATCTGATCGCCGCGCTGGGCGGCGGCTGGGAGGGCGCGGACAAGACCGCGCCATGAAAAGCGGCAAACCAGGCCCGTTCTGGAAGCTGTTCATGATCTCGCGAGCCAGAGCGAGCCCTTGGACAGGCTCTTACCGGGCCTGGTTTGCCGCCTGCGATTCACCATGCGCCGTCAACACCCGCCACAGCCCGCCGCGCCTCATGAAGCCCGACGCGGCGAGCGCGGCTTCGAAAAGACTCATGCCTCTTCCACCACCATGCTGCGCGGCAGTCGAATTTCCACTCCCAGGCCATTGCCGTTCAGACCATCGGTCAACAGCAGGCTGCCGCCGTGCAGTTCCACCACCCGCTTGACGATGGCCAGGCCCAGACCGCTGCCGGTAACGGTATTGTCCGGCAGCCGCACAAAACGCTTGAGCACTTGCTCGCGCCATTGCGGCGCGATGCCCGGCCCATCGTCCAGCACCGCCAGCCGCGCGCTGGCGAAGCCGGCATTGACTTCCACATTGATGGAAGCGCCGTCCGGGCAATAACGAATCGCATTGTCCAGCAGATTGTCCAGCAAGCCGTCCATCGCGCTGGCGTCGCCGCGGCAAGGCAGCGCCTGCTCGCCGTCGTAAGCCAGGTTGATATTGCGCGCCAGCGCGTGCGGCACGTGCCGCGACAAGGCCGCGCGCGCCAGCGCCGCCAGGTCGAAGGGCTCGGAGCGCACCTGCGCCGACTCGGCGTCCAGCCGCGACAAGGTCAGCAGTTTGCCCACCAGTTCGCCGCTGCGGGCGATGCTGGCGTCCAGCAAGGCCGCCAGCGCCGCCCGCTCCTGCTCCGATTCGGCCCTGGCCAGCAAATGCACTTGCGCGCCTATCGCCGCCAGCGGCGTGCGCAACTCGTGCGCGGCGTCGGCGAAGAAGCGCTGCTCTCCTTCACGGAAGGTGGCCAGCCGCGACAGCAACTCGTTGACGGAATTGAACACCGGCCGCAGTTCCTGATATTCGGGATCGGGGCAGGCCAGCGGCGCTGTTGACTGCACATCGCGCGAGGTGATGGTGGACGCCAGCAACGCCAAGGGCTGCAAGGCGCGGCCATAGCCGACGCGCAGCAGCAGCATGATGATGGGCACAGCCGCGATCAGCGGCATCAGGAAGAAGACCAGGATCTCGGCTTGCACCCGCTGCACGAAGCTGCGCGCCACCGCCAGCTGCACCTGAACCGGCGCGTCGACGGCGTCGACCATCAAGATGCGCCAGCGCCCCTGGTTGGCCGGCGCATCGGCGCGTATCGGCAGTTCCAGTTCCGGCCAGGTATTGGACACCGCCAGCAAGTGCTGGCGCTTGTCGACGATGCGGTAGGCCAGTTCGCTGCGCAGCGGCGGTTTTTCGCTGTAGCCGTGGCCGAACTGGCCTATCAGTTGATCGACGATGCGCACGCGTTCGCCGGTCTTGATGTCGGCGCTGTAGACGGTGCCCAGCGAGCGCGCCAGCCCGCGCAGATCGCCGTCCAGATAACCGGAGCCCACCCGGGTCACTTCCCAGTAAAACCAGGCGAACAAGACCAGCCACACCGCCAGTATGGTGCTCAGGCTGGTCCACAGCAGCCGCCGATAGAGCGAGCGCCTGGCCAGGGAGGGCATGATCATGCGGGCTTGGGCAGCAGATAGCCGACGCCGCGTATGGTGCGGATCCAGTCCGAGCCCAGCTTGCGCCGCAGATTGTGGACATGTACTTCCAAGGCGTTGTCGGATTCGCAGCACAGGTGCTCGACCAGATGCTCGCGGCTGACCACCTTGCCGGCCTTGCGCACCAGTTCGAACACCAGCGCGAACTCGGACGGCGACAACGCCACCGCCGCGCCGCTCATCGACAGTTCGCGGGTGTCGGCATTGATGCACAAATCGCCGATCTGCCAGTTGGCCGACACGAAGCCGCTGCTGCGGCGGGTCACCGCCTGCAGCCTGGCCAGCAGCTCGGGAATGGCGAAGGGCTTGATCAGATAATCGTCCGCGCCGTTGTGCAGGCCGGCCAGCCGGCTTTCCAGCGCGTCGCGCGCGGTCAGGATGATCACCGGCAGGGCGGAGCCTTGGCTGCGCAACTCTTGCAATAGATGCAGGCCCTCGCCGTCGGGCAGACCAAGATCCAGCAGCAACGCGTCCTGCGGCTCCTCGGCCAGGAAGGTGCGCGCCTCCTTCAGCCGCCGCACCCAGACAGTGCGGAATCCGCCCTGGCGCAGCGCCTGTCCCAGCGCCTCGCCCAGCGCCAGGTCATCCTCCACCAACAGTATGTTCACGACATTTCTCCACGGCCGGGGCAATGGCGAAATCATGCCAGAGCATCATGGCAAAATCCACCGCGCCGGCGTCAATCTCCAGACTGCAGCAAGTGGTCCAGCGACAGTACATCGCCCAGCCGACGCAAGGCCTGCAACTCCTCGCGATGCTCGCGCGCCAGCCGCTCCGCCAGCGCCTCGCCCTTGGGCAACAGCCGCACTTCCACGCAGCGGCGGTCGTCCCGTCCCGGGCTGCGCGCCACCAATTGCTGCTGCTCGCAGCGGCTGATCAGGCCCACCACGCTGTGGTGATGCGATTGCAGCCTTTCGGCCAGTTCCGCCACCGTGGCCCAGTCGCGGCCGGGAAAGCCCTTGATCTGCAGCAATAGCAGATATTGCAGCATGGTGATGCCGTGGCGCTGCGCCGCCTCCTCGCTGAAACGCTGAAAGCGGCGCAGCCGGTAGCGGAAGTCCGCCAGCCGCTCGAAATCCTGTTTGGAAAAGCTGGATGGCTCGGGCATGCGCTAATGGTCCAGCAAGGCGCGGTAGCACACCGGCGACGCTAACTCCCCCGCCTCGATGCGCTCGATCTCGTCCAGCTTGTCGCCCAGGAACTGCGCCAAGGCCTGCGCCGGCAGCTTGTCGCCGCCGCCGGCGTGCAGCAGCACCAGGCCGCCGCGGCGGCTGGCCTTCCACAACGGCCACCAGCGCTGCGGGTTCGCCGCCAGGTCAGCCCAGTACACTTCGCAGAAGGTGGGCCAATGCCGCTCGTCCTGGCGCAGCCAATCGAGCAGGCCTGGCGCCGGCGCCACGCTCTTCAGCCAGTGGGCGGCGTCCAAGGCCTGCCGCGGCAGATCTTTTGGCCAGTTTTCCTCGATCAGAAAAACATTCTCAAGGCCCGGCCGGTATTCGCTCACCGGCAACAGGCGAATCTTTGCGTCCATTGCGTCACTCCTTGATTTCATCTGGCGGCGGAGGCGGTGCGGCGTCGTCAGAAATATCGCATTACGATATTTAATGGTCAAAAAATGGCGGCTGAGCCGCCAGTTTGACCGCGCTGCTTTCAGCGCGGTCCTTTACTGCTACAGCGCGGCCTTGAAGATCGCGCAGATTTCTTCGTGGTTCGCCTGGATCGGATTGGTCAGGCCACATGCATCCTTCAAGGCGTTGGCGGCCAGTTCCGGAATATCCTCTTCCTTGACCCCCAGCTGCGTCAATCCCGCCGGAATGCCTACATCGGCCGCCAATTGGCGGATGGCGGCGATCGCCGCCTCGGCGCTGGCGTCCACGCCCAGCGCCGCGCCGACATCGGCCAGACGCTGGCCGGCCGCCTTGGCGTTGAAGGCCTGCACATGCGGCAGCAGCACCGCGTTGCACACCCCATGCGGCAGGTCGTAGAAGCCGCCCAACTGGTGCGCCATCGCGTGCACATAGCCCAGCGACGCGTTGTTGAAGGCCATGCCGGCCAGGAACTGCGCGTAAGCCATCTGCTCGCGCGCCTCCATGTCCATGCCATTGCGCACCGCGCGGCGCAGGTGGCCGGCGATCAGCGTCACCGCCTTCAAGGCACAGGCGTCGGTAATGGGAGTGGCGATGGTGGAGACATAGGCTTCCACCGCGTGGGTCAGCGCGTCCATGCCGGTGGCGGCGGTCAGCCCGGCCGGCATGCCGGCCATGGTTTCCGGATCGTTGACCGACAACACCGGCGTGGTGTGCTTGTCGACGATGGCCATTTTGATATGGCGCGACTCATCGGTGATGATGCAGAAGCGGGTCATTTCCGACGCGGTGCCGGCGGTGGTGTTGATCGCCACCAAGGGCAGTTGCGGCTTGGCGGACTTGTCCACGCCCTCGTAATCCTGAATCTTGCCGCCATTGGCTGCCACCAGGGCGATGCCCTTGGCGCAGTCGTGCGGCGAACCGCCGCCCAGCGACACCACCGCGTCGCAGCCATGCTCGCGCAGCAGCGCGAGGCCGGCGCCGACGTTGGCGGTGGTGGGATTGGGATGCACGCCATCGAACAGCACGGTGGCGATGCCGACGCCGCCCAGCAATTCGGTGACACGGCCGGCCAGGCCGGTTTTCACCAGGCCGGTGTCGGTCACCATCAATACCTTGCGGTAACCGTAGGCACGCATCGTTTCAACGGCTTGTTGCAGACAGCCCGCGCCCATCAGGTTGACGCAGGGAATGAAGAAAGCGCTGGTGGCCATGGCAAACTCCTGTTCTTAAGACATTTGTCATAATCCTAGTATCAACGCTTTGTTCAGTGCCTCATTTGCCTCATGTCAAAAGATGTCCACTCTCGCCGCTCACTTGTGCGGCAACACATCCTGCACCAATTGGGTGACCAGGGCGCCGAAACCGTCCCACATGATCTGCACCCCCAAGCACAGCAGGATGAAGGCGGACAAGCGCAGGAATACCACCGAGCCAGTCTGGCCCAGGTAGCGCAGCAGCTTGTCGGCGTGGCGGTAACACAGATAGACCAGCAGGCTGCACACCAGCACCGCGCAGCTGCCGGCCAGCGGCGAGATCGCGTATTTGACGATGCCCTTGCCGGTATCGGTCAGCGAGGCGCCCATGGTGATGGCCACCGAGATCGAACCCGGCCCCACCGTCAGCGGAAAGGTCAGCGGATAGAAGGCGCGCTGCTTCAGCACGTCCTGGTTCTCCGCCTGGATAGGCTGGTCAGTGGAAGTGGGGCTGCTTTCCGGCGGCGCGTCGTTGAGCATGCGCCAGGCGGCGAAAGTGATCAGCAGGCCGCCGGACAATTGCACCACCGGCAGCGACACCCCGAAGAAGGACAGCACATAACCGCCGGTGAACATGCTGCCCAGCAGCAGCAGGGCGCAATACATCGCGATGCGCCGCGCCAGATAGCGGCGCTGCTGCGGCGTGTTGCGCGCCGTCATCGAGATGAAAATGGGCACCAAGCCCGGAGGATTCATGATGGGCAGCAAGGCGGCCATCACAAACAGAAACTTTGTTATGAATATTGTCAGCAACTGCATGAATGACTCCGAAACCATCGAATTCAGATCGGGAACGACGGCGGCTTCCCCGCGCCAGCCGCCATATTACACATTTCCATCGAGAAAGCAGCCGCCTGCGGTCAAGCCGCCGTCGCCGCTTCGGCGGCCATCCAGGCTTCAGCGCGCCGCGCGCGCGTCCGGCGTCGGCGGCGCTCAAGGCCTAAGCCAGAATAATCAATCCCTTACGCAAAACAGCCCGGCTATGCCGGGCTGTCAGCGTACTGCCGCCCCAGGGCTGGCAGAATTCACAGCGGATCAGCTCGTGGCGCTGGCCAGCTTGCCGTCGGTTTCGCCCTGGCGCAAGGCGCGCGCCTTGACCAGCGCCTCGCTGAAGTCGATGTCTTCCAGCGCCACCATCCGGGTCTTGTGCTTGTACTTGTAACCCAGCCACAGCGCCAGGAACAGCGGGATGCCCAGATAGGTGGCGATCACCGCGCTCCAGTCGATATGGCCGCCGATGAAGGCCTCGTAGTTCTGGCCCAGCATGATCAGCAGGCACAGCGCGAAGGCGAACAGCGGCCCCAGCGGGAACCACTTGGCCTGGTACGGCAGGTCCGCCAGATCGTGGCCCTGCTTCACATAGGCGCGGCGGAAGCGGTAGTGGCTGATGGCCACGCCCAGCCAGGCGATGAAACCGGTCATGCCGGAGGAGTTCAGCAGCCACAGATAGACCGCGTTGGTTTCAAACAGCGAGGTCAAGAAACACAGCGCGGCGATCACGCTGGTGGCGTACAAGGCATTCCGTGGCACGCCGTTGCTGGACAGCTCGGCAAAGCGCCTGGGCGCCATCTTGTTGCGCGCCATGGTGTACAGCATGCGGGTGGACGCGTACATGCCGGAGTTGCCGGCGGACAGGATGGCGGACAGGATCACCGCGTTCATCAGGCTGGCGGCCATGGCGAAGCCGGCACGGTTGAACACCAGGGTGAACGGGCTGGCGCCGACGTCCTTCATATCGTTCTTCAGCAGCAGCGGATCGTTGTACGGCAGGATCAGGCCGATGATCAGGATGGACAGCATGTAGAACATCAGGATGCGCCAGAAGATCTGCCGCACCGCGCGCGGGATGGTCTTGCCCGGATTGGCGGATTCGCCTGCGGCGACGCCAATCAGCTCGGTACCCTGGAAGGAGAAGCCCACGATCATGGCCACGCCCACGAAGGCGGCCAGACCACCAACAAACGGCCCCTGCCCCTGCTGCATTACCGACAAGCCCGGCGCGATGCGTTGCGGGTTGGGATCGGTCATGATGCCGAAGATCATCAGGAAACCGATGATGATGAAGGCGACGATGGTGGCCACCTTGAGCATGGAGCACCAGAACTCGGCCTCGCCGAAGCCCTTCACCGAGAAATAATTGAGCACGAAGATGATCAGCAGAAAGCCGGCGCTCCACACGATGCCGGGCACCGCCGGGTACCAGTAATGCATGATGATGGCGGCCGCGGCCAGTTCCACCGCCACGGTGATCGCCCAGTTGTACCAGTAGTTCCAGCCTTGGGCGAAGCCGAAGGCTGGATCGACGAAGCGCGAACCGTAGACCTGGAAGGAGCCGGATTCCGGCATGAAGGCGGCCATTTCACCCAGGCTGGTCATCAGGAAGTAAACCATCAGGCCGATCAGGGCGTAGGCAATCAAGGCCCCGCCGGCGCCGGCGGACGCCACGGTGGCGCCGGAGGCCAGGAACAGGCCGGTGCCGATGGAGCCGCCGATGGCGATCATCGACAGGTGGCGCGCCTGCAAGGTGCGCCTAAGCTCTTGGCTTTCTTGCTTTTTTTCCATCTCTTTGTCTCAAGTGCGCCTGCTCGGCGACATTGCTTTCGGCTCGCGGCGGCAGCCGGCGGCCTGTTGTCGCTACGACAGGCAGTCGTAATTGAAACGCAAAAGAATGACAGCAACCACGACTGTTGACTAGTCAAACATGCTCCCGAAGCTTAAAAAACGAAAATGTCATGTTCGCAAAGGAACAATTCCCCGCATCGGGTGCGCTCAAGCCTCCGGCTCCTGCCGTGATTCGCCCCACTTCCATCCATCCCACCGCGACGCGCCAAGCCGAGGAGTCATCAGTCAGCGCACGAAACCATCCCTATTGTTGCAATAAACCAACATATTTTGCCGCAGCCTGCGCGCTCCCGCCGGCGTATCCGGCACCGCGACCCAAGCCCAAAGCGATGGTTGCATGGGAAAACTCACAGTCATCAAACCGCACCCCATGTTTACAAACAAGAATGAATATCATTCTTAAACGTACAAAATTAAGCCCATGTCATTCAAAGAAAAAACCAAACAAATACTAGTCAAAACAAAATGACAATCACACTTGGTAACACAGCCATTTACAATTTCCACATCGCCTTATTTGGCAAATATTCACAGCGAATCAGTAAATTTCGTGATTCGCCTTATTCAAGCCGTACTGTTCGCCATCGATATAACAATTCCGCATATTTCTATAACGGCTAATTTTTTAACCGCGCCCTCCCTTCTGACCTAGAATGGCCCCGCGCTTCACCAAGAGCGTAAACACGTTCTCAGCCGGGCCTCAGCCAAATATCGATGCCAACCATTCAAATTGGCCACGTATTCATTGAGCACGCCACGGCCAATGCTCTTTTCGGTTTTCATCCTAAAAGCGGACCTCGTTTCCACAGGAAAACGTAAACAGATCCGCGCATTCACACTTCTCGAGACGCCAACAATTTAGAGATTCCGCCATGAACGCGATTGTCGATCCGATTTTCCATTCCGCCAGCCAAGGCCATGCGCAGCTGGCGCGCCAGATTCTGGAAATCATTTTCAAACTGCGCCGCATTCACCTGGAGGACGCCGCCGCCCACGATTCCTCCGCGGAAATGGCGCCCCACCTGCCCAAGATCCAGGCAGCCATCGAGCGCCAGGCACCCATTCACATGCTGCTGCCGGCCTTCCCCGGCAAATCGCCCAATCGCAACAAGACGCTGGGCGCGATGCCGGACCTGGCCGAACGCCACGCGCTGGACAATCTGTACCGGCTCTGCGAAGACATCCGCGCGCTCTACCCGCCCGGCGCTCAAGTGGCCATCTGCTCGGACGGCTATTGCTTCTCCGACGTGGTCTACATCCCGGACGCGGAAGTGGCCGCCTATATGGACGAGTTGAGCGCCTATGCGCGCGGCCGCTACGGCGAGGCCTTCGCCTTCTACGACCTCAAGGATCACTTCGGCTATATCAGCGACCTGGATTCCCAGCGCGAAGAACTGCTAATCCTCTTCAGCGACTCCATCGAGCAGATCAAGCGCCAATGCCAGGACGAGGCGGCGATGCGCGCGATGTACCAGGGCATCACCCGCTTCCTGTTCGAAGACGCCCAGGGCATGGAGCGCTTCTCCGGCCAGAGCAAGACCGCGCTGCAAAAACTGGCCCGCGCCAACGCCTACCGCGTGATCCAGCGCAGCAACGCCTGGAGCCGGCTGCTGGAGCGTACCTTCCCCGATAGCGTGCGCCTGTCCATTCATCCGCAATTCCGCGTGTCCGCCAAGATAGGCGTGCGGCTGGTGGACAGCGCCGATGCCTGGCTCACCCCCTGGCACGCGGCCGCGGTCAAGCACGAACACGGCATCGTGCTGAAGAAACGCAGCGACATCGACGAGAGCCGTTCCGCCCTGGTCTTCGTCGACGGCCGGCCCAGCCACTTCATCGCCACCGCCGCCTGAAGCCCCGCCTTTCATCGTTCATTTCGAGTACCGCCATGCAAAACGAACCTATTGTCGCTTCCATCGTCTCCATTCTGCTCGACGCCTTCCAGGGAGAGGCCGACCACCCGCAGCGCGAGCCCCACCGCCGGGCGCTGAGCGCCCAAGTGGAACGCTTCGTGAGCCGGCAACGGCCCTTGCAACTGCTGCTGCCGGGTTTTCCGCTGAAATCGCCTAACACCCGCGACAAAACCGCGTCCGAGCGCCCCGATTACGCCGAATACGCGGCGCTGCAACAACTGGACCGGCTGTGCCGCGCCATCAGCCGCGTCTATCCGGCCGGCTGCGCGCTGGAACTGTTCAGCGACGGTCTCAGCTTCCACGACCTGCTGGACATCCCGCGCGACACCGCCAACGACTACCACCAGCGCCTGCGCCAGTTGCTGGCCAGCCCGGTGCTGCGCTGGCATGACTACGCCACCATCAGCCCCGGCTTCGACCGCCAGCGCGACCGCGCCGAAAGCGTGCTGCGCCGCTACTTGCCGCCCGCGGCCGCCGACTTCGCCCAGCCGCTGCCGGAAAATCAGTCCGCGCGCCAGATGCAATGGCTGGGCCTGCTGCGCGAGGACAACGCGGCGCGCGGCATCGTCGAGAACACGGACTGGCCGCAGCGCGCCTTGCGCCTGGCCTGGCGTGGCATCGCGCTGGACGCGATGCTGGCCGAGCACTTCCCGGACGCGATCCGGCTGACCATCCACGCCTCCGGCGCGCCCGGCGGCAAATACCCCATCCGCCTGTCGCCGGCCCAGGCCGAGGCGGCACTGCCCTGGCATCGCGTCTATCTGCTGAACCTGGCCGGCCACGGCGAGTTGGTGTCCAAGCGCCAAGCGCTGGACACGCGCCGCGCCAAGGCGGTGAGCTTCGACGGCCAGCCCTGGCTCTATCTGGAACAAGCCGGCGCGGAATGGGAAGGCTGCGAGCTATCGGTGATGCTGGCCGGCCGTTTCGGCCTACTGATAGAAAACCGCCGTCCCGGCGCCGACTGCCTGTCGCTGCCGCGCCCGGCCCTGACCCGGCTGGCCCAGCTGTTCGGCTTCGTCGCGCTGCGCGGCTTCGCCGTGGCCGACGAGGACAAGCTGGTTGAATTCAGCGCCCAGTTCGGCACGCCGTATATCTGGCAATTCGGCGCGGTGCACAAGGTGAAGCCGGAAGAGGATGCCGATGGCTTCGTTCATTCCTTCGAGGAATTGCCGCTGCACTGGGATCTGAGCATGTTGCCGGCCGACAATGAGTTCGTGCGCAAGAATCCGCGCTTCAGCGCCAGCCTGTTCGCGCTGTATTGCAAGACCGCTCCGCAACACGGTGAAGGCCAGACCACGCTGGTGGACGCGCGCAACATCCTGCGCCAGGTGCCGCTGGCCACGCTGGCCGAATGGGAAAAACTGGATATCCGCTATCACACCAAATTCACCTACTTCGGCGGCGACGCCCGCGTCTATCCGCTGGTGGAAACCCACCCAGAGACCGGCGAAGCGGTGCTGCGCTTCCAGGAAAACAGCAATTCCGAACTGCAGAAGTTCTTCGTCGACGTGGAAGAGCGCGCCGACGACTACCCCAACCTGGTCCAGGAGTTGCTGGAACGGGCTTATGCGCCGGAAAACCTGATCGAGCACGACTGGCACGACGGCGACCTGGTGCTGATAGACAACTACAGCAGCCTGCACGGCCGCCGCGCGATGACGCGCGCCTCGCGCGGGCGCGAGCTGTGGCGCGTGCAGGTCCACAAAGGCTAGGAAGCTGTTTACGATCTGCCGCGCCGAGAAACATGACACGGTGAGTACCGCTTCGAAATGCTCATGTCACTTGTACATTCCGCTTTCTCAGCCGCAACGCCTTGTCTCGTCTTAGTTGGCGAGATCGTAAACACCTTCTGAGCGCCTGATTGCCCGCCGCCCGGCCCCGCCGGGCGGCCTTGCCTCCCACCTCCCACTCCCCTGAGCCGCCATGCACCCACGCAAGCAGAAAATCCTCTTCGTCGGCGAGGCCGTCACCCTGGCCCACGTCGCCCGCCCCTACACCCTGGCCGCCGCCTTGCCGGCCGCGGACTACGATATCCACCTGGCCGCGGCGCCGCGCTTCGAGCATCTGTATCAAAGTCGGGACATCCAATACCACCCGCTGCTCACCAAGAGCAGCGCCGACTTTCTTCACGCGGTGGACAACGGCAAGCCACTGTACCGGCGCGAGGAATACCTCGCCTATGTCGAAGACGAGCTGCGGCTGATCCAAGACCTGAACCCCGACCTCATCGTCGGCGATTTCCGCCACTCGCTGGGCATCAGCGCCACGCTGGCCGGCAAGCCGCGGATCAACCTGATCAACGCCTACTGGAGCCCCTGGCGCCAGCCGGCGTCGCTGCCGGTGCCGGAGCTGGCCAAGCTCAATCTGCACCGCCTGCCCTTGATGCCGCGGCTGATGCGCTGGATCACCCCGCTGGCGATCCGCCTGCTGGTGGCGCCGCTGAACCGCGCCCGCGCCCATTACGGCCTGGCGCCGTTCGCCAACTGCTTCGACGCCTGGAGCCACGGCGACCAAGTGCTGTATTACGACGCGCCGGAACTGGTGCCACTGAGCCCGCTGCCCGCGCATCACCGCCATCTGGGCCCGGTCACCTGGTCGCCGGGCGGCGCCTTGCCGGACTGGTGGCCGCAGCTGCAAGACCGCCCCACCGTTTACCTGTCGCTGGGCTCCTCCGGCAACCTCACGCTGCTGCCCATGCTGATCGATCAACTGCTGGGCGAAGGCCTGCAAGTGATCGCCAGCAGCGGCGGCCGCCAACGGCTGCCGCAGCGGCCCGGCCTGTTCTGCGCCGATTTCCTGCCCGGCGAGGCCGCCGCCGCGCGCGCCGATCTGGTGATAGGCAACGGCGGCAGCCCCACCAGTTACCAGGCGTTGCAGCAAGGCACGCCGGTGATCGGCATCCCATCGAATATGGACCAGCTGCTGGCGATGCGGCATATCGAAGCCTACGGCGCCGGCGCCATGCTGCGGCGCAGCCAGGTCGAAGCCGGCCAGTTGCCGCCGCTGCTGCGGCGCATGCTGGCCACGCCGTCCTACCATCAGCGCGCCGAGCAGCTGGCGCGGCATTTCGCCGCCTGCCAGCCGCACGCTACTTTTCGACAAGTGTTGCAACAATTCGACACACAATCGGCCAGGCCAGCAAAGCCCGCTACAAAACGGGAGCGCATAATGCCGTAAGCATCGACCCCGTCCCCCATGCGGCTATCCAGCAGGCTGCGGCGCCCCGGCGGTCGAAACCATCCTAAAGTTCAAGCAAGCGGCCGCCGCGCCGCCGCCATGGAGTCTGAGCCGTGACCCAAACCGCCGAGCCCCGCCGCCCGTTCTACCGTTCCCCGCTATGCTGGGGCCTTGTCGTGCTGTTGGCGCTGGGCGCGGGCTGGTGGTGGCGGCAACACGCGGCCGCGGACGCCGCGGCGCAAAAACGCGGCGCGCCGCCCACCGCGGTGGGCGTGGCCGCCGCGCGCCTGCAGAACGTACCGCTGCAGCTCAGCGCGCTGGGCACCGTCAGCTCCACTTACACCGTCACCGTGCGCAGCCGCGTGGACGGCCAGTTGGACAAACTGCACTTCGAGGAAGGCCAGCAGGTCAAACAGGGCCAATTGCTGGCGGAACTGGACCCGCGTCCGTTCCAAGCCGCGCTAACCCAGGCCGAAGGCCAGTTGCTGCGCGACCAGGCGCTGTTGCAAAACGCCCAGCTGGACCTGACCCGCTACCAGCAATTGCTGCAGCAGAATTCCATCGCCAAACAGCAAGTGGACACCCAGCAAGCGCTGGTGCGCCAATACCAGGGCACGGTCAAACTGGACCAAGGCGCGGTGGACAACGCCAAGCTGCAGCTCAGCTATAGCCGCGTCAGCGCGCCGGTGTCCGGCCGCGTCGGCCTGCGCCAGGTTGACCCCGGCAACATCGTCCACGCCAGCGACACCAACGGCGTGGTGGTGATCACCCAGACCCAACCCATCAATGTGCTGTTCTCGGTGCCGGAAGTCAGCCTGGGCTCGGTGCTGCAGGCCAGCCGCGCCAATCCCGGCCTGACGGTGGAAGCCTGGGATCGCGACAACCGCAACAAGCTGGCCGACGGCAAGCTGCTGGCGATAGACAACCAGCTCAACACCAGCACCGGCACCGTCAACCTCAAGGCCCGCTTCGGCAACGCTGGCGAAACCTTGTTTCCCAACCAATTCGTCAATGTGCGCCTGAGCCTGGGCGAGCGTGAAAACGCCGTCACCGTGCCAGCCAGCGCGGTGCAGCTGGGCAAGGTGGGCAGCTATGTCTACACCGTCAACGCCGACAGCAGCGTCAGCCTGGCCAAGGTGAGCGCCGGCGCGCGCGTCGGCGACATCATCGTCATCGAACAAGGCCTGAAGCCCGGCCAGCGCGTGGTGGTGGACGGCCTGGACAAGCTGCGCGACGGCGCCAAGGTCGCGGTGGTGGATCGCGCCGCGCAAAACAGCCAGGCCGCGGCCGGCGCCGGCAACAGCGGACGCCATAAACGCGACGGCAGCGGCGCGGCCGGCAAACGCCACGCCTCGGCGGCGCAGTAAGCGCGGGGAGACGGCATGAATCCCTCGCGCCTGTTCATCCTGCGCCCGGTGGCCACCACCTTGCTGATGGTGGCCATCCTGCTGACCGGTCTCACCGCCTGGCGCATGCTGGCGGTGTCCGCGCTGCCGGAAGTGGACTACCCCACCATCCAGGTGGTGACCCAATATCCGGGCGCCAGCCCGGAAGTGATCACCTCCTCCATCACCGCGCCGCTGGAACGCCAGTTCGGTCAGATGCCCGGCCTGTCACAGATGTCGTCCACCAGCTCCGGCGGCGCCTCGGTGATCACCCTGCAATTCAGCCTGGAATTGAGCCTGGACGTGGCCGAGCAGGAAGTGCAGGCGGCGATCAACGCCGCCGGCAACCTGCTGCCGTCCGATCTGCCCAATCCGCCGGTGTACAACAAGGTCAACCCGGCCGACACCCCTATCATGACCATCGCCGTCAGCTCGCCCACGCTGCAACTGACCAAGCTGGAGGATCTGGTGGACACCCGGCTGGCGCAGAAACTGTCGCAAGTGCCCGGCGTCGGCCTGGTCAGCATCAGCGGCGGCCAACGCCCGGCGGTGCGCATCCAGACCAATCCGCGCCAGCTGGCCGCCCTGGGCCTGACGCTGGAAGACGTGCGCACCGCCATCGCCAGCGCCAATGTCAACCAGGCCAAGGGCAGCTTCGACGGCCCGCATCAGGCCTCCACCATAGACGGCAACGACCAGCTCAAGTCCGCCGACGAATACCGCGGCGTCATCATCGCCTACCGCAACGGCGCGCCGGTGCGGCTGTCCGACGTGGCCCAAGTGGTGGACTCGGCGGAAAACATCCGCCTGGCCGCCTGGGCCGGCGCCACTCCGGCCATCATCCTCAATGTGCAGCGCCAGCCCGGCGCCAACGTGATCCAGGTCGCGGACCGCATCAAGGCGCTGCTGCCGCAGCTGCGCGACACCCTGCCCGGCGCGGTGGACGTCAAGGTGCTGAACGACCGCACCGTGACCATACGCGCCTCGGTGGCCGATGTGGAATTCGAACTGATGCTGGCCATCGCCCTGGTGGTGATGGTGATCTTCGTGTTCCTGCGCAATGTGCCGGCCACCATCATCCCCGCGGTGGCGGTGCCGCTGTCGCTGGTGGGCACTTTCGGCGTGATGTATCTGACCGGCTTCTCCATCAACAACCTCACCTTGATGGCGCTGACCATCGCCACCGGCTTCGTCGTCGACGACGCCATCGTGATGATTGAAAACATCGCGCGCTACATCGAAGACGGCGAAGCGCCGATGGCGGCGGCGCTCAAGGGCTCCAAGCAGATAGGCTTCACCATCATCTCGCTGACCATCTCGCTGATCGCGGTGCTGATTCCGCTATTGTTCATGGGCGATGTGGTGGGCCGGTTGTTCCGCGAATTCGCCGTCACCCTGGCGGTGTCCATCCTGATCTCCGCCTTCATCTCGCTGACGCTGACCCCGATGATGTGCGCGCGCCTGCTCAAACACGTGCCGGAAGACAAGCAAGGCCGCTTCTACCACGCCAGCGGCCAGTTCTTCGACCGGGTGATCGCCCGCTACGGCCGCATGCTCAGCTGGGTGCTGGAACGGCAGCGCCTGACCCTGCTGGTGGCGCTGGCCACGCTGGCGCTGACCGCCGCGCTCTATGTGCTGGTGCCCAAGGGCTTCTTCCCACTGCAAGACACCGGCGCGATCCAGGGCGTCAGCGAGGCCGCGCAATCCACCTCCTTCGGCGCGATGGCGCGCCAGCAGGAAGCGCTGGCTCGGCAGCTGCTCAAGGACCCGGCGGTGGAAAGCCTGTCCTCCTTCATCGGCGTGGACGGCAACAATGCCGCGCTCAACAACGGCCGACTGCTGATCAACCTCAAGCCCAAGGAACAGCGCGACGACATCCACACCGTGCTGGCCCGGCTGCAAGACCAGGCCGACGCGGTGCCGGGCATGGCGCTCTATCTGCAGCCAGTGCAGGACCTGACCATAGATTCCCGCGTCAGCCGCACCCAGTACCAATTCACGCTGCAAGCCACCAGCGCCGAGGACCTGTCCGCCTGGACGCCCAAACTGGTGGCCAAGCTGCGCCAGCTGCCGCAGCTGGCCGATGTGGCCAGCGACTTGCAGGACAAGGGCCTGCAAGCCTATGTCAACATCAACCGCGACACCGCCGCGCGGCTGGGCGTCACCACCGCCGCCATCGACAACGCGCTCTACGACGCCTTCGGCCAGCGGCTGATCTCCACCATCTTCACCCAGACCAACCAATATCGCGTGGTGCTGGAAGTGGACCCGCAGCATCAGCAAGACCCGCTGTCGCTGAAAAGCCTGTACGTGCCCACCGCCAACGGCGGCCCGGTGCCGCTGGACGCAGTGGCGAGCATAGAAGAGCGCCCCACCGCGCTCACCATCAACCACCTGGGGCAATTCCCCACCGCCACCGTGTCCTTCAACCTGGCGCCGGGCGCCTCCCTCGGAGCGGCGGTGGAAGCCATCCGCCAGGCTGAAACCGACCTGGGCCTGCCGGCCAGCATAGACACCAAGTTCCAGGGCGCGGCGCTGGCCTTCCAGGCCTCGCTGTCCAACACCCTGTGGCTGATCCTGGCCGCCATCGTCACCATGTACATCGTGCTGGGGGTGCTGTACGAGAGCTATATCCATCCCATCACGATTCTCTCCACCCTGCCCTCCGCCGGCATCGGCGCGCTGCTGGCCTTGCTGGTCTCCGGCAACGACCTGTCGGTGATCGCCATCATCGGCATCATCCTGCTGATCGGCATCGTCAAGAAAAACGCCATCATGATGATAGATTTCGCGCTGGAGGCCGAGCGCGAACACGGCATGAGCCCGCGCGACGCCATCTATCAAGCCTGCCTGCTGCGCTTCCGCCCCATCCTGATGACCACCATGGCCGCGCTGCTGGGCGCGCTGCCGCTGATGCTGGGCGGCGGCATGGGTTCCGAGCTGCGCCAACCGCTGGGCGTCACCATGGTGGGCGGCCTGCTGGTCAGCCAGGTGCTGACCCTGTTCACCACCCCGGTGATCTACCTGGCCTTTGACCGGCTGGGCAAACGCTTTGGCACCAAGACGGCGGAGGCGGAAGCATGATTTTTATTCGCCACGGAAACACACGGAAAAACACGGAATTCCGTGACATTTTCGACATGATCGCCCTTAGCCAAACAACGCTAACCGCCATCAAACCCTTGCATGGCTGGTTTTTGTCCGTGTCCTTCCGTGTGTTTCCGTGGCCGATGAGGATTTTCTCGTGATCCCCTCCGCCCCCTTCATCCGCCGCCCGGTGGCCACCACCCTGCTGACCCTGGCCATCCTGCTGGCCGGCCTGCTGGCCTTCAAGCTGCTGCCGGTGTCGCCGCTGCCCCAGGTGGACTTCCCCACCATCTCCGTCACCGCGCGCCTGCCCGGCGCCAGCCCGGAAACCATGGCCGCCACCGTGGCCACCCCGCTGGAGCGGGCGCTGGGCCGCATCGCCGGCGTCACCGAGATGACCTCGTCCAGCTCGCTGGGCTCCACCCGCATCACCCTGCAGTTCGAGCTGGACCGCAATATCGACGGCGCCGCGCGCGATGTGCAGGCGGCGATCAACGCCGCGCGCTCGCTACTGCCCACCGGCATGCCGTCCAACCCCACCTACCGCAAGGTCAACCCCGCCGACGCGCCCATCATGATCATCGCGCTGACCTCGGACAGCCTGACCCGCGGCCAGATGTACGATGCCGCCGACACCATACTCGGCCAGAAACTGGCCCAGGTGGAAGGCATAGGCGACGTCAACGTGGGCGGCGGCGCGCAGCCGGCGGTGCGGGTGGAGCTGAACCCGCGCCAGCTCAACCACTACGGCATCAGCATGGAAACCGTGCGCGGCGCCATCGCCAGCACCAACGCCAACCGGCCCAAGGGCTTCCTGGAAAACGACGAGCGCCACTGGCAGGTGCAGGCCAACGACCAGGCCAACAAGGCCAGCGACTACCTGCCGCTGATCGTCAGCTACAAAGACGGCGCCGCGGTGCGCATCGCCGACGTGGCCGAGGTCAAGGATTCGGTGGTGGACCTGCGCAACGCCGGCCTCTTGGGCCAGCAGCCGGCGGTGATGCTGATCCTGTTCCGCCAGCCCGGCGCCAACATCATCGAGACCATAGACCGGGTCAAATCGCTGCTGCCGCAGCTGCAAGCCTCCATCCCCGCCGCCATCAAGATGCAAGTGGTGATGGACCGCAGCCCCACCATCCGCGCCTCGCTGCAGGAAGTGGAGCGCTCGCTGCTGATCTCGGTGGCCCTGGTCATCCTGGTGGTGTTCCTGTTCCTGCGCAACGGCCGCGCCACCGCCATTCCCGCCATCACCGTGCCGGTGTCGCTGGTGGGCGCCTTCGCCGTGATGTACCTGGCCGGCTTCTCGCTCAACAACCTCAGCCTGATGGCGCTGACCATCGCCACCGGCTTCGTCGTCGACGACACCATCGTGGTGCTGGAAAACATCTCCCGCCACATCGAGGACGGCATGAAACCGATGCAGGCCGCCTTGCGCGGCGCGCGCGAAGTAGGCTTCACCGTGCTGTCGATGAGCATCTCGCTGATCGCCGTCTTCATCCCCATCCTGCTGATGGGCGGCGTGATCGGCCGGCTGTTCCGCGAATTCGCCGTCACCCTGTCCGTGGCCATCCTGGTGTCGCTGCTGGTATCGCTGACCACCACGCCGATGTTGTGCGCGCGCTGGCTCAAGGCGCATGACGCGCACAAAGAACCGGGCAAGCTGTTCCGCTGGAGCGAACGCGCCTTCGACGCCATGCTGGACGGCTACCGCCGCAGCCTGGGTTGGGCGCTGCGCCACGGCCCGCTGATGATGCTGATCCTGGCCGCCACCATAGGCCTCAACGTCTACCTCTACCTGGCGGTGCCCAAGGGCTTCTTCCCGCAGCAGGACACCGGCCGCCTCACCGGCATGATACGCGCCGACCAGAACATCTCCTTCCAGGCCATGCAGCAAAAGCTGCAACGCTTCATCACCGTGGTGGGCCAGGACCCGGCGGTGGACAAAGTCATAGGCTTCACCGGCGGCGGCCAGCGCAACACCGCCAATATGTTCGTCAGTCTCAAGCCGCTGGACCAGCGCCGGGACAGCGCCGATCAAGTCATCGCCAGGCTGCGCAAGACCCTGGCGCGCGAGCCCGGCGCCCAGCTGTTCCTGCAAGCGGTGCAGGACATCCGCATCGGCGGCCGCGCCAGCAACGCCCAATACCAATACACCTTGCAGGGCGACGACCTGGCCGAACTGCGCGAATGGACGCCCAAGGTGCAGCAAGCGCTGCTGAAGCTGCCGATGCTGGCCGACGTCAACACCGACCAGGAAGTCAAAGGCCTGCAAACCTCGCTGGTTTTCGACCGCGACGCCATGGCGCGGCTGGGCCTGACCCAGACGCAAGTGGACTCCGCGCTCAACGACGCCTTCGGCCAGCGCCAGGTGTCCACCATCTACAACGCGCTCAACCAATACCACGTGGTGATGGAAGTGGCGCCGCAATACTGGCAAGGCCCGGACGGCCTGGACAGCATCTATCTGCAAACCCCGGGCGGCCAGCCCACCCCGCTGTCCGCCGTCGCGCGCTGGGAACCCAGCAATACCGCGCTATCGGTCAACCACCAGAGCCAGTTCGCCGCCGCCACCGTTTCCTTCAACCTGCCGCCGGGCAAATCGCTGTCCGACGCCACCGACGCCATCGACCAGGCGCTGGCCGGCGTCGGCCTGCCCAGCAGCATCCACGGCAGCTTTCAGGGCAGCGCCAAAACCTTCCAGGCCTCGCTGGACAGCCAGCCGCTGCTGATCCTGGCGGCCTTGGTCGCCGTCTACATCGTGCTGGGCATGCTCTATGAAAGCGTGGTGCACCCGGTCACCATCCTCTCCACCCTGCCCTCGGCCGGCGTCGGCGCGCTGCTCGCCATCATCGCCACCGGCGGCGAATTCAACGTCATCGCGCTGATCGGCGTGCTGCTGCTGATCGGCATCGTCAAGAAAAACGCCATCATGATGATAGACTTCGCGCTCAGCGCCGAACGCGAACAAGGCCTGAAACCCGAGCAAGCCATCCTCCAAGCCTGCCTGCTGCGCTTCCGCCCCATCATGATGACCACGCTGGCCGCGCTGTTCGGCGCGCTGCCGCTGGCGCTGGGCCACGGCGACGGCGCCGAGATGCGCACCCCGCTGGGCATCTCCATCGTCGGCGGCCTGCTGCTCAGCCAGCTGCTGACCCTGTACACCACCCCCATCGTCTACCTGTATCTGGACCGCTTCCGGCTGTGGTGCCGGCGCTGGCGGCCCGCGCGCGCCGCGCTGAACCGCGGAGCCGAGGAATGAAACCAATGAAAACACAAAGCCTTACGCTGGCCTGCGCGCTGCTGCTGGCCGGCTGTGCGCTGGGCCCGGACTATGTCAAACCCAAGCTGGAAGTGCCGGCCGCCTATAAGGAAGGGGGCTCCGAAGAACCGTCGCGAGCCGATCGAGAGCAAGGCGCACCGCGCGCAGCGACCGAGATAGTACAAACAGTACAGCGAGGGAGCGAGCACGGAGCAACGCAGCTATCGGACGGCGCAGCAGGTTTTTCGCGGCCCCCGGAAGACGGCCGCTGGAAAAACGCCCAGCCGCAAGATGCAGTGCCCCGCGGCGACTGGTGGCGCATTTATCAAGACCCGCGATTGGACCAGTTGATGGACACCCTGAACCGGCAAAGCCCCGGCATCGCCCAGGCCGAAGCGCAATACCGCCAGGCCCAGGCGCTGCTGAAACAGGCCGAGGCCGGGCTGTTCCCCAGCCTGGGGCTCAACGCCGGTCAAAGCCGCGGCGTCAGTTCCCCGGGCCAGGCCACCGCCACCAGCTACAACCTGAGCGCCAACGCCAGCTGGGAACTGGACCTGTGGGGCGGCCTGCGCCGCTCGGTGGAAGCCGGCAACGCCAAGGCAGAAGCCAGCGCCGCGCAACTGGCGGCAATACGCCTCAGCACCCAGGCGCAACTGGCCACCGCCTACCTGCAACTCAGCGTGGCCGATCGGCAACTGCGGCAGCTGAGCGCCAATGAACAAGCGCTGGCGGACACGCTGAAACTGACCCGCAATCAATACCAGGCCGGCATCGTCTCCGACGCCAACGTCGCCCAGGCCGAAAGCCAATGGCAAAGCGCCCAGGCGCAGCGCGCGGACAAGCAACTGACCCGCGCCCAGCTGGAACACGCCATCGCCGCCGCGCTGGGGCAGACGCCGGCCAGCTTCAGCCTGGCCGCGGCCGACGCCGAGCCGCGCCTGCCCAATATCCCCGCTGGCCTGCCCTCGCAACTGCTGGAACGCCGCCCCGACATCGCCGCCGCCGAACGCGCGGTGGCGCAAGCCAATGCCGAAATCGGCATCGCCCAGGCCGCCTTCTTCCCCACCCTCACCCTGTCCGCCAGCGGCGGCTACCGCGGCGCCAGCTTCGCCGACTGGGTCAGCCTGCCCAACCGCGTCTGGTCGCTGGGCCCGGCGCTCGCGCTCAGCCTGTTCGACGGCGGCCTGCGCAGCGCCCAGAAAGAACAAGCCATCGCCAGCTATGACGCCAGCGTCGCCGGCTACCGCCTGGCGGTGTTGTCCGCCTTCCAGGGCGTGGAAGACAACCTGGCCGCGCAAAAGCTGCTGGCGGAAGAAGCCGCCTCGCAACAGGCCGCGGTGGACGCCGCGCTGCGCGCCGAAACCATCACCCTCAACCAATACCGCGCCGGCACCGTCAGCTACCTCAACCTGCTGACCGCGCAAAGCAGCCGCATCAATGCGGAAACCACCCTGTGGAATGTGAAAAACCGGCAATACGCCGGCAGCGTGGCGCTGATCGCCGCGCTGGGCGGCGGCTGGCAGGGACTGGACCCCGCCTCAAGACAAGACCATGCGCTGAACCAAGAAGCCGCACCGCCGCAAACAAAGCCCGGCAACTGACAGCGCAGCGGCAAGACCATGCCAATGGAAACCTGGGAAGGGAACGAACCCAGCCCGACAAGCTGACGCTCGAACCAGGCCAAATCCTACGATCTCGCGAGACAAGGCGTTGCGACTAAGAACCTGTTCAAAGAAACAGGCCGCGCCATAGCACAGGGGCGGCGCCCGCCGCCCCCTTGCTGTCACACTGGCGTCAAGCGTCGCGCAGGCTGCGCGCCGCCTCCTCGCGGATCACATCCAGCGCATTGTGGTACTCATCCAGCGCCCAACGCGCCAGCCGGCACAGCCCGGCGGCCTGGGCGCCTTCCTCCACCTCGGCCTGGGTGCCCAATCGCGTTGCCACCTCCAAGGCTGGGCGCAGCAACTCCAAGGCTTCCAGCCCCAATTGGCTGGCCTCCAGCACGCGGCCCAGCAACTGCTGGCGCGTCGTCGTTTCGCACGCGTCAGTCATCGCCAAGCCTCCTGTGACAAGGACTCGAAATGAAAAGAAAGGGAAAGGGGAAAAGAAAAGAATCGCATCGCGGCCTCCAAATCGTTGCCAGAGAGAAGGCCTGCCCATGCAGCAGGTACGGGGCAGGCGCGTGACGAGGAAGTGCCAAAGCGGACACATCCTGTCTGCGGACGAACGATTCTGGGCTTCCAAACCCGGCGCGCCTTATTCGGCGTAGCGCAAACCACAGCCTACTGAGCCTGGCAGCGAGCGTCAAGGCGTGTACATCACAAGGGGAAGGCAAGCAAAACGGCGTACTCCCCGCACGGGAGCACGCCGTTGTCGACACCATGAATCAGGCGGGCAGGCCCTTATTGAACCATCCCACCAATCGTCTTCGCCAAGTAGAACCACCCGCCCCTCAGGCGGGCATATTCATGATCGCCCCCGTCGGCTGAGCGCCATTTCAAGACTGAAAACAGCCCAAAGGTTACAGACGTTACAGTTTGCGCGATTTACAGCCCAAGCCTCTGCCATCAGGATAGCGCCACACTTTCCAACCAGGCAGAAGGACCAAAACCATGTTCAAGCATCTGATTTTATTCGCATCGCTGGCCACGCCGCTGAGCCAGGCCCTGGCCGCCGACCCGCTCGCCGTCGCCGCCGACAAGCTGGCCAAACTGGAGCGGGACTTTGGCGGCAGCATCGGCGTTTACGCCATCGACACCGGTTCCGGCGCCACCGTGGCCAATCGCCCCAACGAGCGCTTTCCCATGTGCAGCTCCTTCAAAGGCTTTCTGGCGGCGGGGGTGCTGGCGCAAAGCCAAGCAAAACCCGGCCTGCTGGACAAACGCATCCGCTACAGCAAAACGACTCTGCCTAATTGGTCCCCGCTCACAACCCAACACCAGGCAAACGGCATGACCGTGGCCGAGCTCAGCGCCGCCACCGTGCAATACAGCGACAACGGCGCGGCCAATCTGCTGCTCAAGGAAATCAACGGCCCCGCCGCGCTGACCGCCTTCATGCGCTCCATCGGCGACACCACCTTCCGCCTGGACCGCCTGGAACCGGAGCTGAACTCCGCCATCCCCGGCGACCCGCGCGACACCTCCACTCCCAAGGCGGTGGCGGAAAGCATGCAAAAGCTGGCGCTGGGCAAGGCGCTGGCTGAAACGCAGCGCCAGCAACTGGCGGACTGGCTGAAGGGCAACACCACCGGCAAGGCCAGAATCCGCGCCGCGGTGCCGGACGGCTGGGAAGTAGGCGACAAAACCGGCACCTGCGGCGTCTACGGCACCGCCAACGACTACGCGGTGATCTGGCCGCCCAAGCGCGCGCCCATCGTGCTGGCGGTCTACACCAAGCACGCCAAGAAAGAAGCCAAGCACAGCGACGAAGTGATCGCCGCCGCGGCGCGGGCGGCGCTGGAAGCGTTGAACGTCAAGTCATAAGCGACAAGCCATTGAGCCCGGAATGACCGACTGGCGCCGTGGCGCCGGCACACAGCAAATCGTAAACAGGCTCTTAGAACCTGTTTACGATCTCCGGAGCAATAGAGCCAGGAAAGCCAAGTGGAT